>JAIPGA010000007.1 GCA_021736445.1 Synergistales bacterium
TGTTGCGGGCTTCACCCCCGACGCCGAGTACCCCCTGATCAACGGCGAGAAGGGCATCATCATCGCCGGGATCGCCGCCCCCTTCCGGCCTGGCGAGGGCGTTCAGGTAGAGTCGCTGCAGGGGGGCGTGGCCGCCAACTCCGTTCCCGATACGGCGGAGGCGGTGGTGTGTCTCCCCGAAGGCTGGGAGGGCCGTCTGCGCCACACCGTGGAGAGCTGGAGGGGCCCCGAAGGAGCGAAGCTCGCCGCGGAGGAGCTCGGGGAAGGCCGTTCCCGTCTCCATATGCAGGGGGTCCCCTCCCACGGGAGCCGTCCCGGGCAGGGCGTCAACGCCATCGCCCAGCTGGTGCGGGTGCTGCGTACCCTCGGTGTCGAGGGGGAGCAGCGGAGGGCCCTGGACGGTCTGGACCGGCTTGTCGGTACGGAGCACCATGGCGAGAGCCTGGGGGTCTGCCGCTACGACGACAGCTCCGGCTACACCTCGGTCTGCATGGGGATGGCCCGGATGGAGGAAGGGGAACTGCAGGTCTCCATCAACCCCCGCTTCCCCGTCAGCCACAGCACCGCCGAGATGGTGCCCATCCTGGAGCGGTCCGCCGGGGAAGCAGGCTTTTCCATCGACTTCCGGCGTGTCGACGAACCGCTCTACGTGCCGGAAGACGCCGAGCTGGTCCGGAAGCTGCTGGCGGCCTACCGGACCGAGACCGGCCGGACCGACGACCGGCCCATGTGTATCGGCGGGGGGACCTACGCCAAGGCGATGCCGGGCATCCTGGCCTTCGGTCCCCTGATGCCCGGCGAGCCCTCCAACATGCACGAGGCCGACGAATGCTGGTCTGTGGAGAGTATGGTTACCAGCACCAGGATCATGGCCGGAGCTATCGCCGCCCTGGCCGGCGGGAACGGCCGGGAGGCGTGATGGGACGGAGGAAGGCCTTCGATCCCGCCCGGCCGCGCCCCTGGGTGCGCTTCTGGGCCCGCTGCGCGGACTACTCGCTCTTTTCCATGGTCTTCTTTCTCCTGCTCCTGTGGGGGCCCTTCGCGCTGTGGACGGCCCGGCTCCACCCCGTGCTCGTCAACGTGCTCTTTCTCGGTGTCTACGTTCCGGTGGAGGCCTGGATGATCGGAACCTGGGGGACCACGCCGGGGAAGTGGCTTTTCCGGGTGAGGCTGGCCGCCCGGGGGGGCGATGTCGTTCCGGCCAATGCCTTCGCCCGGAGCTTCAAGGTCTGGTTCCGGGGGCTGGGCTTCGGGCTGCCATTTGTGCCGATTTTCACCTGCGTCGTGGCCTACCGGAGGCTGCAGCGCAACGGGGAGACCTCCTGGGATAGGGAGGAGGACTTCACTGTGGAGCACGGCCGGGTCGGCGCCCTCCGGATCGCCGGCGCCGTCCTCCTCTTTTTCCTGGTCGGAGCGGCCCGGCAGCATCTGGGGTAGCTGTGGCGGGCGATCAGCCGTAGAAGCGCAGCGCCCGCTCCATGATCCCCCAGAAGCGTTCCGTATCGAGGGAGACGCCTACCTCGGCGTTGGGCTCCTTTTCGGTGACGCCGAAGAGGTCGCAGCAGGTCCGGCCGTAGGTGTGTTCCCCCCGGAGTTCCACCTCCACCGCGGCAGGGGCGAGTTCGGCCACGGCGGGGTCGATGAGCCAGGCCAGGGGGACGGGGTCGTGCAGCGGCGGTCCCTCCCAGCCGAAGCGGTGCCGCATCCGGTCGTCCATGAAGGTCACCAGGTCGCCGAAGAGCTCGGCCACAGGGTTCCCCAGGGCGCGCATGCGTGCCACCACCGCCGGGGTCGCCTGGGCCTGCCGGGTGATGTCCAGCCCCATCATCACCAGCGGCCTGCCGCAGGAGAAGACGATATGGGCCGCTTCGGGGTCGGCATGGATGTTGAACTCCGCCGAGGGCGTGGCGTTCCCCAGCCCGTAGGCCCCGCCCATGAGGACGATCTGTTCGATCCGCTCGACGATCCCGGGCTCCCTGCGGATGGCCGCCGCGATGTTGGTCAGCGGTCCGGTGGGCACCAGGGTGAGCCGCTCGGAGCTTGTGAGAAGCAGCTCGATGATGAGATCCACGGCGTGGCGCCGGTCGAGGCCGCAGGCCGGTCTGTCGAGATCGGCGCCGTCCAGGCCGCCGTCGCCGTGGACCTCCCCGGCGGTGATCTGCTCCCGCACCAGCGGCCGGTCCATACCGGCGGCTACAGGGATATCCCCCAGGCCGAGGACGGAGGCGAGGCGCAGCGTATTCGCCTCCGTTTTGTCCAGCGTCTGGTTGCCCGCCACCGCGGTGACGGCCCGGAGGTCCACGGCCGGGTCGGCCCGGGCCAGCATCATGGCCACGGCGTCGTCGTGGCCGGGATCGACATCGAGGATGATCGGTACGGGGTCTGTGTGCATGGGGTCTCTCCTTTGCGGTTTTATGGGGCTGGCTGTCGCAGATGGGTCGGCCGTTGCTGATCCGCCCGGGGGAAGGCGATGTGTACCTCCGCCCCTTCTTCGGAATACAGGTGGACCGTCCCCCGCAGCTGTTCGGCCAGAGCGTGGACGATGGTCAGCCCGAGATGTTCTTCGAAGCCCTCTTCGGGGAATCCCCTTCCGTTGTCCCGGATCTCGAGGATGTAGCTGTCGCCTTCTTCCAGCAGGGATATCCGGATCTGCCCCTCGGTCCGCTCCGCAAAGGCGTGCCGGAAGGCGTTGGAGACCAGCTCGTTGAGGATCAGACCGCAGGGGACGGCGATGCCGACGGGTACGGAGGCCGTATCGATCCTCCGGGTGACGGAGATATGCTGTTGCGGACCCAGACGGCTCTGCCGCAGGCGTTGCACCAGCTCGTCGACGAAGCGGTCCATATCGATGCTGGAAAAGGAGGGGTTCTGGTAGAGCAGGTTGTGGATCGAGGCCATGGCGAGGATGCGTTGGCGGCTCTCCCGGAGTGCCGCCTGGGCCTCCGGGGACAGCGTGGTGTCCGTCTGGAGGGTGAGCAGGCTGGAGATGACCTGGAGGTTGTTCCGCACCCGGTGGTGGACCTCCTTGAGCAGCATCTCCCGGTCGTCCAGGGAGTGACGGAGCTCCTCGGTCAGCGCATTTTCCCTGTTCAGCTGCTGTATCAGGAGCGAGATCAGGCAGCCCACGGAGAAGACAGAGAGGATCTCTACAAGGAGGAAGGTCGCCCCGGTGGCGAACCATTCGTCGGGGAGGAAGGCGGCGCCGCTCGGCCAGGCCGGCGGCCGGACGGAAAAGTGCCACCCCAGGAGCAGGAACAGCAGCGCGCCGGCGCCTACGGCGGCCAGTCCCTTCCTGAGGCCCAGAAAGACGGTGGTGGCGATGGTGAAGGCGAAGAACCAGACTCGGCCGCTGCCTGTGGGGCCGACCTTCAGGAAGGCCACGGAGGCCAGCAGGAGGAAGATCCCCAGCCCCCCGTAGATGCGCAGCGACAGCGGGAGCGTCCGGCGGAAGGCCAGGACGGCGAGCGTGATGTAGACGGCGGTGTAGACGGCTGCATTGGCGAACATCCCGTTGTTGAGCGCGGCGTAGATGCCGAGAAGGTAGGCAGGGAGTCCCGCGACGATCATGACGGTGTAGACGACACGGAGGATGCGTTCCCGCCAGAGGGCGAACCGCTGGTCCACAGAGAGCAGGGTCTCCTCGTCGGTGTCGATCCGCATGAGCGAATCGAAGAGTCGGCGGGTGGTGCTTCTGATCCAGTCTGGGCCCACAGAGGACCCCCCCTTCAAGAGTGGAAGGCGACAATCCTCACGCACGTCTTCCCTGGCGTGAATGGCCATGCAAATCCCCGCTGTGGTCGCGCTGCGTGCCGCCGCTTCTGGATGGACAAAGCCTACCAGAGCGTCCGCTTCCCCGCAATCCTCGGGAGAGCGGCGTGGAGCTGTGCCAGAATGCCCGGCGGGTCTCCTCCCTCTGGTACTGTTCAATCCGGCTGTGACGGTGTTTATTGCCATAGAAGGAAGCAGTTGATCATTCTGAAGCAGAAGGTGGGCGCGATGTCGAAGTTTTCTCTCAAGACCCTGGAAGAGGTTGTGTTTCCCTATACGGACCAGGGGGCCCATGATCCGGCGGTGCTCCTCGGGGCAGCCTTCGGCGAGGATGTGGCGATGACACAGGTGGGCGGCGATCTGCTGCTCTCCCACGTAGACCCCATTGTCGGTGCGGTGACCGGCATCGGATGGCTCGCCATGCATGTGGCCTGCAACGATATCGCCGCCTCCGGCGTGCCGCCCCGGTGGGCCCAGATTCTTGTGCTGGTGCCGGGAAAGGAAGACACAGAGCTGGTGGGCCGGATCATGGGTGAGGCGGAAGGCGCCGCCACGGAGATCGGCGTTTCCATCGTCGGCGGGCACACGGGGTATTCCTCCGGGGTGACCAGGCCGGTGGTGGCGGTGACGGCCATGGCCCCGGCGGAGGGGCGTCGGGTGGTGCGCACCGGCGGCGCCCGTCCCGGCGACCGTGTCGTCGTCACCCGCGGCGCCGGCGTGGAGGGGACCTCCATCCTGGCGGCGGATTTCGCCGATGAGGGAAGGCGGTTCGGCCTCACCGAACAGGAGCTGGCCCAGGGCGCGGCGCTGGTGGAGGAGATCAGCGTGGTGGCCTCGGCCATGGTGCTCGCCGAGGAGGGCGCCACCGCCATGCATGATGTGACCCGCGGTGGGGTGCGGGAGACGGCCCTGGAGATGGCCACCCTCTCGGGGGTCCACCTGGAGCTCCAGGTAGAGCGGCTGCCGGAGCGTCCCATCATTGCGCGCTTCGCCGAGGCCTTCGGGTTCGATCCTCTGGGGATGCTTTCCTCCGGGTCTCTGGTGGCTGCCGTGCCGGCGGATCATGTGGACGATACGCTGCAACGTCTGGAAGCGCTCGGCATCCCCGCCGCAGATGTGGGGAAGGTCGCCGATGGTGCGGGGCTCACCCTGGTGCGTGACGGCGTTGCGACGCACCACACCGAGATCCGCGCCGAGGAGGACGAGCTGGCGCGGATGTGGGCGGTCTTCCGGTAGACCGTTTCCGTCCCGGCGTTACGGTTCCGTCGGGAAGGCCATTCTGTCGATCCGGTCCATGAGGAGCCTCCCCGGCATATGGTCGGGGAGGCTCCTGCCTACATCCAGGGTACTGATGACGCAGCGCCCGATGATATGCCGTCCCTCCCTCCCCCTGTCTTCCGTTTTGATCCCCCAGAGATTGTGGAGCGCCAGCGCCCTGCCGCGGTAGGCGCCCACGTAGAGCATGATGTGCCCGGGCATCCCCGGCAGTGCGGTACAGGTTGCCACAGGGAAGGTGTCCCGGTGTGTTCCCCGGAGCCTCCCGGTCGCCGGTTCCGCGGCTCGGAGGTGCTCCTATCATACTCCTTTGTGACGCAGGCTGTGTTGCGTTTTCCCCGGATTCCCCGGTTTCCCCGCGGTGTGACGGTTCCTGTTGCGAAAATCCCGCCTTTCTGTCTGATGCAAAGCGGCGATAATTTGCTACAATGAAAGCATCGAGCGATAGGGTCATCCGGGAGGAACGCGAAGAGAGGGGTGCTCCATATGGCAAAGCGTCTGCTGGTGGTCTGTATGACGATAGCGGTTCTGGTGGGGTCGGTGCTGCCCGCTGCGGCGGCCGGGCCCGGACTGGTGGGGGGCATCGTGGATTTCTACAGCAAGCCCTCCACGTATCTGGTTCGTCTGGGGAGCGACGCCGACGCGCTCTACGAAAGGCTCCAGCAGTGGCGGCGCCAGTATCCCGACGCCCCGGTGGACGCGCCGTTGCTGCTCCCCGGGCGTATGCTCACCCCCCAGATGGCGGAGGAGCTGCGGGAGGCGCTGAAGGGGATCGACCCGGCGGCGCTGGAAGAGGTCGGCGTCACGGTGGACGGGAAGAACGGCGTCACCTTTGTGGGGGTGAACCTCAAGACCTTCTTCGACGAGGCCGTGAAGGGGGTGGATCTCTACAGGGGGCTGACCCAGGGCGACGAGGCCCAGGCGGTGCTCGGCCAGTACGCCCAGCATGTCTCCACCCTGGACGACGTGATGGACGCGGCGGGGCTCTACGTGGATGTCCAGAAGAAGGACAAGGAGATCGAAGAGGCCCAGCTCAGCGAGGGGCGGACCAGGGCCATGCGCGGGGTGATCTTCGGCGCCACGGCCTACAAGAGCGTCACCCGGATCGGTCTGAAGGTGACGAAACTGGGGAATGTGCCGGTGGTGGGTTCCAAGGTCAAGGGCTTTCTCGACAGCTGCGCCGACGCCATCTTCGGCGGGTTCATGGCCTGGGCCGAGCGCCACCAGCGGGTGGACAACTGCATCGAGGACCCCATGAACTGCGATCTCGGCGGTTCCCGCCCCGGAGCGGACCATCCCGACGACACACGGAACGTGGCCCCCGGCGTGGTCTTCACCGGCCGGGGGGAGCGGGCCCTCTACGCCGGGGCGCGCCGGAAGGGCTACGACGTGATGACCTGGCTGCTGGCAGCGGACCGGGCGCTGGAGGGACACAGGGCCTACCAGGTGCCGGAGCTCGACCCGGTGGCCCGGGGGTTCATGCTGGACATGATCGGCGTCCTCGACGGCATGGCCATGCCGGAGGACGCCGCCTTCAGTGCCGAGGAGTGGCGGGAGAGCAAGGCATCCTACCGGGAGATCATGCTGCAGATGGCCACCGCACCGGATATCGCCGTCCTGGGCGGCGGCTCGGCCCGCGGGGTGTTGGCGCTGCTCTCGCAGACGGGACACCCGGCGACGCTGGTCCGGGGCTGGACGGACCCCTCGCTGCTGGCGCGGTTCCCCCTCCTGATCATCCCCTCCGGCGCACTGGACCACTGGTCCACCTCACCCGTTCTGGCCGGAAGGCTGGCGGCCTATGTGGAGCAGGGCGGCACGCTGGTCTCCTTCACCCAGCCCCGGGGGAGGCTCTTCGGGATGCTCCCCGGCGGTCTGGAGGGGTACGGCTGGGCGGAGGACCAGAGCTGTCACTTCGCTTCCGCCGCCATCACCCATACTGCCGGGGCCTTCGCCTCCCAGGAGGAGGAACACCCCGACGTCAGCGTAGACGGCTACTTCCTCCGCTATCCCCTGGCGGCGGAGATCTGGCTCACCAGAACGAAGAACGGCCAGCCCTGCATGCTGGCCTATCCCCTCGGTGCAGGGCGGGTGGTGGCCTCCACGCTCTTTCTGGACTGGGCGGAGGTGAACCACCAGGGGACGGAGAGCGAGTACCTCCTCTTCCGGGATACGGTGGACGCGGCACTGGCGGGAGAGGTGCCCGTCGCCGGCGGGGAGACCATCCCCCTCACCCTGGAGGTGCGCAACCTCTTCTTCGACCCCTCCGTACGGGTGCAGGCCCGGATCACCGACGCTGAAGGCGTGCAGACCGCCCTGCCCGTGCAGGAGGCGGAGATTCCGCCCATGGAGACGGCCCGGGTGGATCTGGGCGGGGTCCCTCTCCCCCGTCCCGGGTACTTCAGACTCTCCTACTCGGTGGAGACCGCCGACGGGATCCACGCCGGGGACCACTACCAGGGCTACGTGGCCTGCCGGAATGTCCAGCCCCTGGCGGAGATCGACAGGAGGGGGGTGGACCTCTCCGTTCAGAGCGATCTGGATACCTATCTGCTCGGTATGGAGGGGACCTTCACCATCCATCTGTGGAACCACGGCGACACGGACCGGAACCTCCGTGTGGACTACCGCTTCCCGCACAACCGTCGCTACGCCGAGGACCGCGGCCTCTATCAGCAGAGTGTGGAGCGTACCGTGGCCGCAGACGGGGAGGAGCAGATCACCCTCACGCTGCCGGTGGTGAACAAGGACGGCATCGACCGGCTCTGGGTCAAGGTCTACGACGCCGGGAGCGGCGAGCAGCTGGCCGCCGGCTCCAAGGGCTTCTACACCGAGGAGCCGGAGACGACGGCCGTCCTGTCCCCGGATATCGGCGACGGGCCCCTCCGCACCGGCGGCGCACTGCCCTTCACCTTCGCCTGGGCGAACCCCTACGGCGAGCCGGTGAACGCCACGCTCCGCTTCCAGGTGGTGGACAGCGCGGGCGGGGTCCTGGCCGAGACGGAGCGGTCCGCCCGGGTGGAGGAACGTTTCGAGGAGGAGGTGACGCTGGCGCTCCCGGATGAGGCCTTCTCCGGACAGGCCACGGTGCAGTGTTTCGTGGAGTCCGCCGGACGGGTGATCGGCCGGGGACAGGCCCACTTTCCTCTCCTCGGGCCGACGCACGACTGTTCGGGCCGGGTGGTTGATCTCTTCAGCGGCGAGGCTGTGCCGGAGGCCCGTCTGGCCTTCCACCTGGGAGAGATGGTCTACGAGGCGGTGACGGACGCCGGGGGCGACTTCGCCGTGCGGCTCCCCGCCGGCGCCTTCAACCTGGAGATCACCGCCCCCGGCTACAACACCTTCGCAACGGCCGCGACACTGGACTCCGCCTCCGGACAGGCCGGTCTCTGGCAGCTGGTGCCCAGGGGCGAGAGCGCCGGAACGGGGCGGGTCCACGGCGTGGTCCGCGACAAGGTGACCGGACAGCCCGTTCCCTTCGCCGAGCTGGCGGTCCACGGCAAGCGGGACCTCTCCGTCACGGCCGACCGGAGCGGGCGCTACAGCATGGCCCTGCCTGCGGGGAGATACGATGTCCGCGTGGTCACCGAGGGGGTCCCCTCGGGCGAACAGTTCCGGCTGGAGGTTCTGGAGGGGCTCTCGCTGCGCTCCGATCTGGTGGTCCGCCGCGACGCCCTGCGTTTCGACGTGCGGGACGCCGTCACCGGCGAACCGCTCCCTGGAGCCACAGTGGTGCTGGAACACCGGCGCGACCGGGTCTCCTTCGACCACATCCCTTCGGCGGAGCGGGTCTTCCGGGTGGCCGCCCGGGGCGAGTGGAAGGCCCGGGTGCGCCGGGAGGGCTACCGGGAGCTGGAAACGGAGCTCTACGCCAGCCGGCGTCCCACCACCCACAGCTTCTACCTCCGGAAGAAGGCATACCCCTTCACCCTTGTCTTCCGCTCATTCCTCGGCGATCTGCCCCTGGAAGGGGTCTCCCTCACGGTGGAGGAGAAGCGCGGCAAGGAGCGCCGGAGCCTCGCCACCGACGACCAGGGGCGAGTAACGGGCGAGCTCCCCGAGGGGCGGTGGGTGCTCAGGGCCGAGAAGCGGGGCTACCGGACGCTGGAGACGGAGCTCCGCCACGGTCCCTGGAGCGACGCGCCCCAGAATCACTACCTCCGCCGGGAGCGCTTCCCCTGCACCGTCAGGGTGCTGGGCTACGAATCCGGCGAAACGGTGAGCGGTGTCTCCCTCAGTCTGGAGCAGGCCCGCGGCGACGGAGAGAGGGAGGCGACCACCGGCGTGGACGGCGAGGCCGGCTTCGATCTCGCCCCGGGCCGCTGGAAGATCGCCTTCGAACGCGACGGCTACCGACAGCAGGAGACCGAGTTCTTCCACAGCGCCAATGCCCGGGGACGCACCGACACCTACTATCTCCTGGAGGAGCGCACCGGCACGCTGCCGCTGGAGGTCCGGGATCTGGTGACCGGCGAGTTGCTGCCGGATGTGCAGATCGCCCTGCGGCATCGGTGGAACGACCAGGAGGAGATCACAAAGAGCGACGTCGAAGGGAGGGCGGCGTTCGACACCTCCGAAGGGCGGATCTCCCTGGTCTTCGACCGGGAGGGCTACCGCAAGCTGGAGACGGAGTGTTTCTACAGCCACCGTGACGAGACGCTGCGCACCTTCTACCTGCATCCCGCGGAGCGGACGCTTCCGCTGCAGGTGGCGCATCTCCAGACCGAGGAGCCGCTGGAGGGGGTGCAGGTCCTGGTCCGCAGCGGGAACGAGTGGGTCTCCCGGGGCGCCACCGACGCAGACGGGAGGGTGACCCTGCGGCTTGCCAACGGACGGCAGCAGCTTCGCTTCCTCAAGGAGGGCTTTATCCAGCAGGAGACGGAGTTCTTCCTCCAGAGCGCCTCTCCCCCGCCGGAGCGCCGGCGGGTCTACCTCATCGAACACCGCACACCCTTTGTCGGACGGGTGGTGGACCATGCCGGCACCCCCATTCCGGACGTGGAGGTGCTGCTGCAGCAGGGGAAGGACGAGAAGAAGCTGATCCGCACCGGCCCCGACGGGGGCTTTACCGAGGAGCTGCTCCTCGGTCGCTACGAGGTGCAGCTGTCGGCTGAAGGCTATCTCCCGGGGAAGACCCAGATCTATGCTGGCCGGGCCCAGGAGCCCGGCGAGTGGCGCTTTGTGCTGGAGCGGAAGGACGCCGAGCCCCGGGAGGGCAGGGGCAACGTGATCTACCACCTCTACGACGCCGTCACCGGGGAGCCGCTGGAGGGATTCAGCTACCGCCACGGCGGCTGGCACAGCGCAGCGGGCGCCACGGTGCGTCTCGAGGCGGACGGGGGCAACCACCGGACCCAGTTCAACGCCCCGGGCTACCACGACAGCGGCACCTTCTACCCCGCCACCTATCCCGGGATGACCTGCCGCCGCCGCATCTTCCTCTGGCCCAAAGACGGCGAGACAGTCTACACCGTGCGGGACGCCCTTACCGGCAACAAGCTGGACCGCTTCTGGGGCTTCACCGAACGGGACAAGTGGCGGATCCGTGTGGGCGGCATCCTGCGCCGTCCGGCGGACTACGGGAAGGAGCGGCTGCAGATCAACGCCCCGGGCTACCACGGGACGGACTATTTCTACCCCGCCGGGTATCCGGGTCGGAGGGTGGCCCGCCAGATCTATCTCACGCCGAAGGAGGGGCGTATCATCTACCACCTCTACGACGCCCTCACCCTGGAACGGCTCCCCCTCTTTGCGGGCTACCACCAGCGGGGCGACTGGCGTCCCGTGGAGGGCGGCGTCATGACCGTCACCGCCGAGCCCGGCCACAAGCGGACCGACTTCAACGCCACCGGGTACCATGGGACAGGCGCCTTCTACCCGGAGACCGTGCCGGGAAGGACGCTGGAGCGCTCCATCTACCTCTGGCCCACCACCGGAGCGATCCGTTTTACGGTGCACGACGCCCTCACCGGCGACCCTGTCGAGCCGGTCTCCACCTACTTCGACCGCCGGGACTGGGGCGATTCGCCGGCGGCCTTTACGGAAGAGGGCGACGACGACAACCACCGGACGGAGATCAACCACGTGGACTACCACGACACCGGCGCCTTCTACCCCCGGCCCTATCCGGGCCGTCTGGTCAGCAGGGACATCGCTCTCTGGCCGCGTCTGGGGACCGTCACCGTCCGTCCGGTGGACGCCCTGACAGGGAAGGTCATCGGTCCGGTGAGCTCCTTCTGGGATCCCCGGAACTGGCGGCGCGCCACCGGCGTCTTTACCGTGGAGGGCGGTGACGACAACGAGCGGATGGAGATCAACATGCCGGGTCACCACGGCATCGGGGCCTTCTATCCCAGGGCCTATCCCGGCAAGGATGTCACCCGCACCTACGCCCTCTGGCCGAGCCGCGGCGCCCAGCATATCCGGGTGCTGGACCTCCTGACAGGCGAACCGGTGGAAAACGCCGGGGCCGATCTCTACGGGCAGGGCGGCTGGCGGCTCTTCGGCGGCGGAACGACGGCCGCGCTGGGCGACGGCAACCGGCGGCTCAATGTGGTGGCGCCGGGCTACCTCGATGCGGGGGACTGGCATCCCCCGATCTTCGGCGGTCGGGAACTCCTGCGGGAGCTCTATCTCGTTCCCGAAAAACAGGAGAGCCGGGTCACCGTGAAGGTCACAGACAGCGTTACCGGCAAGCCGCTGGCGGGCGCCCGGGTCTACGAGGGGGGCGACCTCCGGGGGCGCACCGGCTTTGACGGCGAGGTGCGCCTCACCACAGAAACGCGCTTCGACCGCCGGCGCTACCGGGCCGAGGCCGAGGGCTACCACCGCCGCGACCTCACCGCCAATGTGGCGGGAAATCAGGAATCGGTGCTGGTGACCATCCCCCTGGACGAACGGATCGGCCGGGGCAAGGGCTCCGTGGCCGTTTCGGTGGCTGCATCCGGGGGCGCGGCGCTGGACCAGGCCGAGGTGACCCTCAGGAAGGGGTCCGACACGCACACCTCGCTTTCCACCTCAGCGGGACAGGCGAGCTTCAGCGACATCGAGACGGGGATCTACACCCTTTCGGTGAGCCGTGAGGGCTACCTGCCGGAGAGCCGGAGGGTGGCGCTGCGGCCGGAGCGCCGACCCAGGGTGTCGCTGCGGCTGGAAGCCCTGGAGGCCAGTGGGCGTCCGGAGCCCTTCACCCCGGTTATCGCGGCCCTGGAGGGCCCTGCAACGCTGCGCGCCGGCGAGACAGGACGCTGCCGGCTGGTGGTGGAGAACCGCGGCGACCTCTCCGGGCACCCCCGCTGTGTCCTGGAGGCGCCGGGCATCCCCAGGCAGGAGCGCCCTCTGTCGCTCCGTCCCGGCGAGAGCCGGGAGCTCCTCTTCAACCTGGAGATCCCGGCCGACGCCCCGGGCGGCAATCTGCCGCTGCGCTTCTCCGTGGGCGGGGTGGAACGGACCTTCACGGTCGTCGTGGACGCCAGGCCCGTCGAGGTGACCCCCAGGCTGGACAAGCCCTTCTACCGACCCGGGGAGACGGCCTCGCTGGAGCTCGCCGTCCACCTGGAGGACAACAGCGAGCCGATTCCCCTCTTCTGGCGGGTGACCTTCGGCGGCTTCACCGACAGGGGATCCTTTGTCCTGACCTCCGAGGACACCACGGTGACGGTGCCGGAGATCCCCGTCTCCTTCAGGGGGAGCAAGCTTGTCTACGGCCTCTACTATGAGAACGGCAGCGCCATCGTGCTGGACGCCCTCTACGTGAATCCCGCCACGGGCATCCGCATCCGGAGCGACCGACAGCGCTACGAATCCGGTGAAGAGGTGACGCTGTTTCTCAACGGGAAGCCGGATTCGGCGGTGTTGCTGGAGAGCCCGCTCTTCGAAGGGGAAGCCCGGGTTCCGCTCTCTGCGGAGGGCTCCGGCACCTATGCCTTCTATCTCCCCCACCGGGTTGCCACGGGGAGCTACCCAGTCCGGGTCGGCGGCCTGCCCATGCTCAATGTCGATGTGGCCGGTATGGGAGTGACCCTCCGGGATCAGCGTCTTCTGCCCCCGGAGATCCCGGAAACCGCCCTCTCCGATGAGGTGGGCAGACAGGAGTACACCGTCGCGCTGGAGCTGGACAGCCCGATGCCGATGCGCCTGGACTGGGAGATCTACGCCGAGGGCGTCGGCGGCAGCGAACGGGTCGGCCACGGCCGGCGCGATCTGGAGGAGGGCCGGCAGGTGCAGGAGTTTGTGCTCACCCTGGAGGCGGAACGCTACCGGCTCCTCCGCTTCAAGGGCTACACCGACACCGCCCTGGGCCGCGAGCTCATGCTGGGTGTGCCCCTGAGTCTCCGGTAGGCAACAGTCGAAGAGATGCACGCACCACGGCGCGCCCGCGACGTACTACGTCGCGGGCGCGCTGCTGTCCTTCCCGAAGGGATCGGCCCCAGCGCTTTCCTCTTCTCCGCTGTCGTGGGACAATACAGCAGGAAAGCGGGTGTGTGATTGCCCGCCGGGAGGTGACAGGGGGACATGAATGGCAGACAGAAACGCATCGGACTGGCGCTGGGAGGCGGCGCGGTGCTGGGTGGGGCCCATATCGGCGTGATCCGTGCGCTGGAGGAGGCGTCGATCCCCATACACGCCCTGGCCGGAACGAGCATCGGCGCCCTGGTCGGCGCGCTCTATGCCTTTGGCAAGAGCTGGGAAGAGCTGCTGGAGATCGCCGAAGAGATCGACTGGTTTTCCGTCTCCCGCTTCGCGCCCTCCCAGTACGGGTTGCTCTCCAACGAACGGATCCGCGATGTCATGCACCGCGCTCTCGGCGAGGTGACCATCGAGGAGGCTCCGATTCCCATGGCCATTGTGGCCGCCGACATCGGTTCGGGGGAGAAGGTGGTGCTCCGCCAGGGCGACGTGGGCGACGCCGTCATGGCCAGTACCTGTATCCCCGGGGTCTTCGCCCCGGTGACCATGAACGACAGGATGCTCATCGACGGCGGCCTGGTGGAGAATGTGCCGGTCCACTCCCTCCGGCGGCTCTGCGTTGACAGGACCATCGGTGTGGACCTCTACGCCCGCCACCGGCTGAGCAAACCGGGCAATATCATCGAGCTGCTGCACAATGTCGCCAGCGTCAAGCTGATCCACGCCTCCACACTGGAGCGGTCGCCGGTGGATCTGCTGATCGCCCCGGATCTCTCCGATTTCAACGCCTTCGACACCGACCAGCTCCCGCAGCTGGTCGAAGAAGGCTACCGGGAGGCCCGGAAGCGCCTTCCGCTTCTCCTGGAAGGGGAGTCCCTGTAGAGCCTGGAGAAACGTCCGTCGAGCTGTCCTGGTTGCGGGGGCGAACGCTATGCTTGTTCTATTGCAGGAGGTGTCTTGCCGTGGATGAAGCCACAATGCCTGTATGGCACCGTGCCGCCATGTTGACGGTGGATGTGCAGCGGGAGTTCTTCCGGGACGGGAAGCGTGCCCGTCCGGAGAACGAACCGCTCCGTGCGGTTCTGGGGCTGCTTGTGGAGGCCTTCCGGTCGGCGGGGCTGCCCGTTGTCCATGTGGTGCGGCTCTATCTGCCCGACGGGAGCAACGCCGACCGCTGTCGGAGGGATGCCCTCCGTCGGGGGGAGGTCTATCTGGAGCCGGGGACGGAGGGTGTCCGGCTGATCGAGGAGCTGCAGCCCCGTCGAGAGGTGCGGCTGGAGGAGGGGCTCCTGCTGCGGGGCGGCGTCCAGCGGCTGGGAGCGAAGGAGTTCGTGGTCTTCAAGCCGCGCTTCGGCGCCTTCTACAGAACGCCCCTGGAGGGGCTGCTGGGCCGTCTCGGGGTGACTACCCTGGCGGTCTGCGGCTCCAACTATCCCAACTGCCCCCGTACGACCCTCTATGAGGCCAGCGAACGGGATTTTCGGATCGCCGCCGTGACGGACGGCCTCTCCCGGATGGAGGAAAAGGACCGCCGCGAGCTCGCCGCCATCGGGGTGCATCCTTTGCGTGCACAGGAGATTGCGGACGCCTTGAAGGGAACGGCGGAGACTGTATAGCGCGGGGTATCCCGGCGCTGTTCGAGAGAGCCTGTGCGGATACGGCGGAAGGTCGTCCGGCAGCCGGTGTGGTGCGCCGTGCGACCTTCTACGTTGTCTCTGTGACGTCATGTGGCCGGATTGGTCAGTAGGTCAAATAAGGGGCATTCGGTACGAATTCCGCCCGAAAACGGCATTATCTGTCCATAACAAGCCGCCAGCGCCTGAAATTGACCTTATCTGATCTTTGACTAAAACTAACCAATAGGCTATGATGACCCTGCAAACGAAGGAGAGAGCTCCTTCGCAAAACAGCGATCAAGGAGGGAGTTCCAAGATGAGACAGCTGCAGAGGTATCGTAGACCGTCGATGTTTACCATTCCGGAAGTGGAGGATATGTTCAAGAGCGTTTCGGATGTGTTCTCCATGGCGAACAGGGAGTTCCCCATGGAGATGTACGAGGAGGACAATGCACTCGTTGTCTCCATCGATGCGCCTGGGTACAAGCCCGAGGATATCGAGATCCGTTCCTTCGCCGACAAGCTCTTCGTGAAGGCGAAAGAGGAAGTCGAAGAGGAGTGCGACGAAAGCGAGGCGCGGACCTACCACTGCCGGAAACGCCGTTCGGCGTTGAACTACAGCATCAATCTTCCGCTGGAGGTCAACCCCGACAATGTGAAGGCCACTGTGAAAAACGGTGTTGTATCTGTACGTCTCCCCAAGAAAGAGGAGCAGGTCGGCAAGGTCGTCGAGGTCGAAGGCGAGGAGTAGTCCCCGAACGGCTCCCATGCGGATAACAAGACAGGCGAAATCCTCTCCGATCAAGCGCCGGATGAGGGCGTTGCGGGCTTCCTTCAGCTTGTCCCCCTGATCGCTCAGCTTGTCCACGGTGATCCCCTTCTCCGTGATGAGGGGCTTCAGACTGGAGGCCAGCAGCGGTGAGGTCACCTCGATGCTTGCCGGGCACGCCTCCTGTTCGATGCAGAAACCGGCGAAGCGCTCGAGGATACGTTGACCGATCTCCTCGTCGGGGCCGACCATGTCGGCACCGACGAGTGCCCCGTCCTCCCTGTCGATAGCGATCATCGTGAGCGGGGAGTAGGGGCGCAGGGGGTCCTCGTTGATCTGCGCGGGGGTGACGAAGGTGTCGACCTGCCAGCTCCCCGTCCCTTCCGGGAAGAGGTTCAGCGCCTTCTTCGCCTGGTCGGTCAGTACGGTTTCCGGAGCGAGATAGGGGCCGGCGTCAACGGCGCCGCGCCGCCGCGTTTCTTTCCATTGCCCCGTTTCTTTCTCCTGCTGCATTACCAGGAGGTATTCGGCCGATTCGCCGCGGAGCGAGAGCTCCTCGTTGCGCACCCTTCCGGCCACCGCCAGCGCTTCCTCCAGGGTGAGCGCCAGGTCCTCGGCCTCCTGCGAGTTCAGCCAGCGGTCACTCTGCAGCGGCAGCTGGGAGCGGAACTGGGGGATGCCCAGTTCGCTCTCTCCACCGCTTCCGTGTTCCACCAGCGTGGCCCGGTCCCGCTCGGAGAGCATGCGCTCCGGTGCGAAGAGGAGCAGCAGATGGTCCAGCGTGAGCTGGAACTCCAGGGTCTGGCGGGTATGCCCCCGCTGTGCCAGCATGTAGTTGACCAGTCCGCGGTCGCCTCTGTAGACGGCGAAGCCGAAGATCTTGCCTGCCTTCCCCAGGAAGGTGCAGTAGTTGACTTGATCGGACACCGGCGAATGAACACCGAAGATGTCGCCGTCGGCCATCCACTCCCAGGGGGCTGCTTCACGCAGCTGTTCCGTCAGCTGATAGAGTCGTTGCCACTGCTTCCCGCCGGGTGTGTCCTCTGTCACCCTGTTGTCGGTCATGGTCAGCCACCTTTCGGCCCTCTCCATCTGTGGAGGAGGAGGGCGCGGAATGCTCTACTCTCTTCCGGGGCATTGTATGACAATCCGGCAACGTTGACAAACAGCTTTTCACAGGAAGCCCGCGCTGTATTACAATACAGGAGCGGGATGCAAGATGACCGTCCTGCGGAAGGGGTGCAGGAACGATGGAATGCCACATTGCGCAAACATTCCGGGAGCTCTTCCCGGAAGCCCATATAGGTGTCGTGGTTGTGCGGGGTATCGCCAATCATGCATCGGACCCTGCGGCGGCCATGCTGCGGGAGGCCTGCGAACGGGTAGGCGCGCAGTACAGGGGTGTCCCCCTGGCCGAAGACCCGCACATCGCCCCCTGGAGGGAGGCCTACAGGGCCTTCGGGGCGCCAAAGGGGGTCCGATCCTCCATCGAGAGCCTGCTCAGGAGGGTTCGCAAAGGAAAGCCCATTCCCTCCATCAATCCGCTGGTGGATATCTACAATGCCGTATCCCTGGAATACCGGCTTCCCTGCGGCGGCGAGGATCTGGACGCCCTGCAGGGAAGTCTGGAGCTCGCCAGGGCCAGGGGCGACGAACCCTTTGTTCCGCTGGGCGAAAAGGAGAACGACCCGCCCGCCCCGGGCGAGGTGATCTACCGGGATGAAGCCGGTGCCGTCTGCCGCTGCTGGAACTGGCGTGAGGCGGAGCGCACCAGGCTGACCCCCGAAACCACCGATGCCGTGCTGGTGGCGGAATCCCCCGGCGGCGGTACGGAGCTCCCCGAAACCCTGGCGGAACTGGAGCGCCGGGTGGTGTCGCTGCTGGGAGGTACCACAGCGTCACGGGTTCTGACACGGGACGAACCGCACTGGGACTGCGACCGCTGATGGAGAGGGACGGCGTTTCTCCGTTCCCGAGGAAGGGGGTGCCGGGAGGACCGTGATGACCACAGAGGATCCATTCTTCGTAGAGGGCCGGAACTGCTGGAAGCGAGCCTTCGCCCACCGCCTGGCCTTTCTGGTGGATGGCGATGCCTACTTCTCGGCCGTTGTCTCGGTGCTGCAGCGCGCCAGACGCTCCATCTTCATCGTCGGCTGGGAGATGGACAGCCGGGTGCCGCTGTTGCGAGGCCCGGAGGCCGGACGGTCCCGCTACCGGCTGAGCGAATTCCTCAACACCCTGGCGGCGAAAAAGCCGGAACTCCATATCTATGTGCTGCTCTGGGATTTCTCCATGATCTACGCCCTGGAGCGGGAGAATTTCCCCGTCTTCCGTCTGGGCTGGAAGACCCACCGCAGGGTGCACTTCCACCTCGACGGCGAACACCCCGTGGGGGCCTCGCACCACCAGAAGATCGTCGTGGCCGATGGCGCCGTGGCCTTCACCGGCGGACTGGACCTCACCCGCCGCCGCTGGGACACGCCGGAGCACCCTTTCGAGCAGCCCCTCCGGAGGGATCCCGGCGGGAAGACCTATGGCCCCTTCCACGATGTCCAGGCCATGGCCGACGGCGAGGTGGCCCGTCATCTGGAGGAGCTGGCCCGGGAGCGGTGGTACCGGGCTACGGGGGAGCGCCCCAGGCGGATGGGGCCCACCGGCAGGGACATCTGGCCCCGCCGGATCGAACCGGAGATCACCGACGCCGGCGTTGCCGTAGCGCGGACCATGCCGGCGCACAGCGCATATCCCGAAATCCGCGAGGTGGAGGCCCTCTGTGGGGATATCCTCCGTGCCGCGAAGGGGTATATCTATATCGAGAACCAGTATCTCACCTCCACCCTGGTGGAGGAGATCCTCACCGACCATCTCCAGTCGCCCCAGGGTCCGGATATCCTCCTGATGCTGGCGCAGCACGATTTCGGTCTTCTCGAACAGGGGGCCATGGGCGGTCTGGGTTCGCGTCTTCTCCAGCGCCTCCTGGAGGCCGACCGCTATGGCCGATTGAAGGTCTGCTTCCCCGTAGTCCGGGGCGGTGAAGGACAGGAGGCGGCGATCAAGGTGCACTCCAAGGTGCTCATCGTCGACGATGCCCTGCTGCGGGTAGGGACCTCCAACATGAACAACCGCTCCATGGGGCTCGACACGGAGTGCGATCTGGCGCTGGAGGCCTGGAGCGATCCGCGGCTGGAGGAGTCGATCCGGGCGTTCCGGAACCGTCTGATCGGTGAACATCTCGATGTCTCCCCGGAGGCGCTCCAGAAGGCGGTGGAGCGCGAGGGATCGCTGCTGCGGGGGATCGCCTCGCTGCCCTGGGGGGAGCGCAAGTATGTCTACCCCATGGAGGTCGACGTTCCCCGCTGGTTCGATGTGGTGCCGCTGAACGAGGAGCTTCTCGATCCCGAGCGGCCGGTGACCAAGGAGGAGATCCTCGAGAAATTCCTGCCCGAACCTGGGCGGGAAGGGGCGCAGCGGGGCCCGTTGCTGCAGCTTCTGCTCTTCGCCGCCCTGCTTGGGGGGATGGCCCTGGCCTGGCGCTATACGGGACTCCAGGAGGTTGTCAACCTGGAGGAGGTGATCCGCTGGGTACAGCGGGCGCAGGGGTTGCCCGGCTCCAATGCCGCGGTGATCGGGGTCTTCCTGCTGGGCAGCCTGACGGCCTTTCCGCTGACCCTGCTGATCGTCGCCACCGCCTTCGTCTTCGATTCCTTCCATGCCTTCACGCTGGCCATGACGGGCAGCCTGGCGGGGGCCTACGCCAGCTATATGCTGGGGCACAAGATGGGCCGGGACATGGTCCGCCGGCTGGCCGGACAGCGGATCAACCGGCTGAGCCGAAGGCTGGCGCGGCAGGGCATCGCCGCCGTGGCGGTCATCCGGCTGCTTCCTCTCGCTCCCTTCACGATCATCAATGTGGTGGCCGGGGCGTCGCACATCAACCTCCGGGACTTCATGCTCGGCAGTCTGCTGGGGTTGGTGCCGGGTGTGGCGGCCATGACGATCTTCACCGAGCAGCTCCGGAATGTGATGATGCATCCCACCCCCGGGAATATCCTCGGCCTGCTGGGCATCGCCTTCGGTGTCGGCGGGATGGGATATCTGCTGCGGCGCCTGCTGAACCGCCGGGAGGAGAAGAAGCGCGCCCGTGAGGCCCGGGGGATGCGATGAGTGCCGACGAGGTGCGCGCCCCGGTGCTGCGGACGGTGACCTACAACCTCTATCAGACGATCCGCAGGGAAGGCCGATACAGCGTGGAGCAGGTTCCCGAGGTGCTCAGGGAGATCCGTGCCGGGATCATCGGGCTGCAGGAGGTGGAGCTCCACGGCTGGGAGACCGCCGAGCTGCCCCACTTTCTGGAGGCGCTGCCGGGCATGGAGGTGATCTTCGGCCCCACCATCCTCTGGCGGCGCAGCGGATTCGGCAATGTGCTGGTCTCGGCCTATCCGGTGCGGGAGGTGAAGCGTTACGATATCAGCGTCAGGACCAGGGAGCCGCGGGGGGCCATCGACGCGTTGGTCGACACGGAGGGCCAGACCGTCCGGGTGGTGGTGACCCACCTGGGACTGCGCGCCGGGGAACGGGCGGAACAGGTGGAGATGCTGCTGGAGATCCTCCGGAGCGGTTCCGGCGATCCGACGCTGCTCATGGGGGACTGCAACGGCTGGCACCCCACCAAGGGCGGACTGCAGCGCCTGACCACCTGGTTCACCGAGCGTTCCCTCCGGCGGACCTTCCCGGCGCGCCTGCCGCTGTTGCCTCTGGACCGGATCTACCTCCGCTCCCAGCGCTACCGTCTGCGGTGTTACGCCCACCGATCGCGTCTCTCCCGGCGGCTCTCGGACCATCTGCCGCTGGTGGGGGAGCTCCTTCCGGTCAGCGGGGGATGACCCGGGGTGTGCCGTCTCCCAGCTCTTCGGCCCTGCGGTAGTGGTGCTCCACGTCGCTGGCGAGATTGTCGATATGGCGCAGCATGGCCTGTTCGGCCCCTTCGGGGTTCCGCTGGATGATGGCCTGGAGGATGGGGCCGTGGTCCCCGCCGATACGGGTGGAGCCGAACCGCCGGATGTGGGCGATGGCCTGCTGGAGCTCTCCGTCCTGGCGCACCAGCCTCATGGACGCCAGCAGGATGAGGTTTTTCCCCGCCTTGGCGACGGCTTCGTGGAACTTCCTGTCCAGAAAGGTGATCCGGTCCTCGTCTTCCTGACCGTTCAGGAGCTCCACGAAGCTGCGGATCTCGGTGATGTCCTCGCTGTCCGCCTGCAGTGCGGCGAGGCGGGCGCACTCCCGCTCGATGGCACGGCGGGCCACCAGCGAATCGAGGATCTTCTTCGGCCCCCTGGTGTTGAGTCGGTCCAGCAGCTCCTGGGCCAGGCTGTTGCGTTCGCTGAGGCTCTGCAGCTCCCGGAGCTTCTCGCTTCCCGCATCGGTGAGGCGGCGTCCACGGTTGCCCTCCCGCCGGGCGAAGCCCTTCTGCTCGAGCTCCCAGAGGATCCTTCCGGCGGTGGCGATGCTGACCTTCCTCTTCTTCCCGGCCAGGGCCGCCTGGAGTGCCCCTGCGCCAATGGGTGCCTTCGATGCCTTCAGGACCTGGAGGGTTTCGAATTCCTGCTGCGTCAGTTCGTCCATAGGGTCCCCTCCTTTTCCGTTGCCCATGTGATGGCCCTACTGTGAGGCAAGGGGGGCGATTGCGCAACGCACTCATCAAAGACGATTTGTGGTATAGGGATGATCGGCGGATGATACAATCCTGTGGCGGGAATCTGCACCGACTCGACACCTGAAAACGAAGGAGCGCATACAACGATGCCGGAATTGCTTGCCCTGGGGGGCTGGACCATGTGGGGGATCGCCCTCTGCAGCGTCCTCGCCCTGGCCCTCTTTTTGGAACGCCTCTGGGTTTTGACCCGCGAAGGCCGTCAGGTCCGCGCGCTGCGTACCGCCTGGATCGACGGTGCGGTGACGCGGGAGGAGGTGGAACGGACGCTCGCGGCGATGCCGGAGGGCCGCTCCCACTGGCTCTGCTGGCTGCTCCGCGCGGCCCTGGCAGACCACCGGTCGGTGAGTCCCGAGGCCTTGCGCGAGCTGATGGACCAGTACAGGGAGGCGGCGCTGACCTCCTGGGAAAAGGGGCTCGACCTCCTGGCCACCCTGGCCAGGATCACGCCGCTGCTCGGACTCCTGGGAACGGTGCTTGGGATGATCGATGTCTTCATGCAGCTCCCCGAGAGCGGCATGGGGAACTACAACGAACTGGCGGCGGGCATCTGGAAGGCGCTGCTCACCACAGCGGCCGGTCTCTCGGTGGCGATCCCCGTCATGCTGGGCCACGCCTTTCTCGGCAGTCGGGTGGAACGGATCAGCGAGGATCTGGGCGCCCTCTCGCGGACCCTCTGGCGGACACTGGTGCGCACCGCCGCTGACGAGGAGGCGTGACGTGCGCAGGCGGAGACGGCTGGAACCGGCCATCGAACTGACCTCCCTGGTGGATGTGCTCTTTCTGCTGATCATCTTCTTTGTACTCACCACCACCTTCGCCCAGGGCGGCGTTCCCGTGTCGCTGCCCGGCGGAAGCCCCGAAGAACGGGCGCCGGAGGATGTGACCACGGTGACCCTCGACGCGGCTGGGCAGCTCTATCTGGACGGCGATCCCCTGGATACGGCCGCACTGGCCGGCCGTATCGGCGGGGCGACGGCAGAGACAACCCTCCGCCTCCGGGCCGATGGAGCCGTCCCCTACGGCAGGGTCATGGAGGTCTTCCACGTGTTGCAGCACAGCGGGCGGGGCACCGTGCTGCTCGTGGTGGAGGACGTGGACTGAGCTGTGCGTCTCTTTCTGCTCTGCCTTGCCATCTCGCTGTCCCTCCACGGCATACTGTTTCTCCATTGGCCCGCTCCCTCTCCGGAACAGAGCCCCGCCGGCGCGACGATGCGTCTCGTGGCGGCGACGCGACGACTAGCGTCGCCGGAGCCGCCTGAACCCCGGGAGCAGGCACCCCCTGCCCCGGAACAGCCGGCTCCCCGGCAGGAGACGCCGGAGACGCCGCTGTTGCCTGGCGCGGCCCTGACCGACGCCAGCCCGGACCATCCGCCCACACCGACCATGATGCCGAGCCCCACAGCGATGCCGACACCCACACCGACAGCAATGCCCACCCCGACACCGGCGCCGACGGCTACGCCTGTTCCCACCGCCACGCCCACGCCTGTGCCCTCGCCGACACCTACGCCGCAACCATCGCCGACACCGGTACCCACTGCCGCGCCGCAACCGACACCGGCGCCGACAGCCACCCCGCAGCCCACGGCGACGCCGGTCCCCACAGCCACCCCGGTACCGACACCCCGGCCCGGCATTACGGCGGTACCGATCCCCTCGGTGGTGCCGTTGGCGCCCCAGGACACGCCGCAGACGGGTGATGACCCCCTGCTGCAGGATGGGGCAACAGAGGGGAAGGAATCCGGAACGCAGGGCGGCGCCGACCAGGAATCCTCCGAAAGCGACACGAAGGGGAGCGGCGGAAGCGGCGATGCGGCCGGGAGCGGCGGTGGTGCCGACGGCGACGCCTGGTCCGCCGAACCGCTCCAGGCCCCGGAACCCTCCTATCCGCCGCTGGCCCGGCGGATGGGGCAGGAGGGAACGGTGTTGCTGGAGATCCATATCGCCGGAGACGGCGCGGTCAGCCGGGTCTCCGTCACCGAGAGCAGCGGCCACAAGGCTCTGGACAGGGCCGCCGTCAAGGCGGTGCGCCGGTGGGCCTTTGCCCCGCCTGAAACCGAACAGACCATCACCCTTCCTGTTTCCTTTGTCCTGGACCAATAGAGAATCCGCGTCTCCCCTGAGGAGGGGAGGCGCGGTACATGACGGGAGGCCCCGGGTATCCAGACGTTGATTCCCGGGGCCTCCCGCGTTGTACCGGCATATCTCACACGGTCGGGAGGGATGTGTGGTGACGATTCCGACAGAGGAGCCCCAGTTTGTGGGTGGAGCGGTTGATCTACACTGATCTTTGATGTTCGCTTCCCGCCCCCACCCTGTGCTATACTTGCTAGTAGCAGACATAGCACAGGGTGGGATGGAGGATGGGACGGGAGCAACGCCTGCAACAGTTGAAGCAGATGCTCCAGGAGCGTGAGGAACCGGTTTCGGGGGCGGCGTTGGCGAGGTATCTCGACGTGAGCCGGCAGGCCATCGTGCAGGATGTAGCGCTGTTGAAAAGCCGGGGCGAACCGGTCCGGACCACGCCGCGGGGCTACCGCTACGACCGCTCCGGCGGGACCCCCAAACGGCTGATTGCCGTCCGGCACGGTACCGACGAGATCGGCGAAGAACTGATGGCCATTGTGGGAATGGGGGCGAAGGTGGTGGATGTCCTGGTGGAGCATCAGATCTACGGTGAGCTGCGGGGCAACATCGACGTAGCCGACCGGGAGGATGTGCTGCGTTTTCTCTCGCTGCTCGAAGCCGGCGGCAACAACCCGTTGCTGACCCTCTCCGGCGGGGTGCATCTGCACACCCTGGAGGCGGACAGCGAGGAGACGCTCGATGGAGTGGAGCGGCGGCTCGACGAGATGGGCATTCTGCTCCACGGTCAAGGAAGGGGTGACAGCGAGTGAAGATCGACAGCTATATCGACAGCTATGTTGCACAGCGTGAGGGGAAACGGGCCCGGATGGTCACGGGGTTTGCCTGGGGGTTTGTCGCCGCCGGGGTGATGATCTTCGCCTTCACGCTGCCCGATATCATCGACGAGTGGCAGCTCAAGGGCGCCCGGGCCGGGGAGATCGTCGGGCGTACCTTCCTGGGGATGCTGGTGGGGGCCCTCACCGGCGGCGCGGCGGCGGACCGCTGGGGGCGTCGCTTCGTGGCGGGGCTCTTCTCCCTGCTCGGCGGTCTGGCCAGCCTTGGCGCCGCTCTGGCGCCTTCTCCCGACGCACTGGGCTGGTGGCGCTTTGCGGCGGGGATCGCCTTCGGCGGTCTGGGACCGGTGCTCTTCGCCTATCTCTGCGATCTCAGCGGTCGGGAGAACCGGGGGCGTATCCTGGTACTGCTCGAGTCCTGCTGGGCCTTGGGTTCCATCGCCGTGGGTCTCTGGACGCTCTCGGCCGGTGCGCTCTGGGGATGGCGGGTGGCGATGCTCTTTCCGGCGGCGCTGGCCGTGGTGGCCCTCCCCTTTTTCACCGGACCGGAGAGTCCGCGCTATCTCTTTATGAAGGGGCGGAACGTGCTGCTGGAGCGCCGGTACGGCGCCGTCCCGGACGAGGGCGACACCGGGCAGGGGGGCTCGGCGCTGGAGCTCTTCCGGGGTCGGTATGTCAGGGTCTTCCTGGTGCTGCTCTACGGATGGGCGGCGATCTCCTTTTCCTACTATGCGCTCTTCCTCTGGCTGCCCAATATCTTCGCGACCTCGGGCGTCACCATCACCACCGCCAAATGGTTCACCTTCTTCGTGATGGTGGCCCAGCTGCCGGGGTACCTCACCGCCGCCTGGTCCATCGAACGCTTCGGCCGCAAGCGCTCCCTCGGTGTCTACGCCGTGGGGACCGGCCTGGCGGCGCTGCTCTTCCTCAGTGTTGAGAGCTCCTGGGCCTTTTTGGCGGCGGCGCTGGTGATCTCCGTCTTCTGTCTGGGAACCTGGGGCGTGCTCTACGCCTACACGCCCGAGCTCTTCCCCACCCATCTCCGGGGGAGCGCCGCGGGGATCACCGGGGCGTCGGCCCGGGCCACGGGCATCGTGGCGCCGCTCTTTACGGGATGGATCCTGGATCAGGGGGGCGGCATCGCCGTTCCGCTGATCGTGGTGGCGGTGATCATGCTCATCGCCGGCGTGCTGGGGGCCTCTGTCTGCCCGGAGACCCGCCGGGAGGACATCTGGTAGGAGGCAGCAGGGGTTGTGACGGATGGCGCGGTATCCCCCGGTGGCGGGGGAGCCGCGCCTTTTGCATTCCAGGGTTGCTTGTGCTTTAATAAGCGCGGTGGTTCGTTAAAGTCGTTACAGAAGAGTGTCGGGAAGGGGTGCACAGAATGAAACGGAGTATGGTTGCTTTTGTTATTGCGGTGGCGATGATAACGGCGTGCCCGGCCGGCGTGGTCCAGGCTGCCGGGGAGCCGGTGGTGCTGGCGTCGAAGATCGACACCGAGGGGGCGTTGCTGGGCAACATGATGAAGCTTCTTATGGAGGACGCGGGGATCCCGGTGGAGAACCGGATCTCCCTGGGCCCCACCAATGTGGTGCGCAAGGCGATCCGCACCGGGGAGATCGATCTCTACCCGGAGTACACCGGCAACGGGGCCTACTTTTTCAACGACACCGGTACGGAGGTCTGGAAGGATCCCGAGCAGGGCTACCGGACGGTGAAGCGGCTCGACGCCGAGGCCAACGATCTGGTCTGGCTTGAGCCGGCGCCGTCGAACAACACCTGGGCCATCGCCGTCCGGATGGACCTGGCGGAACGGGAAGGGCTGGAGACGCTGGACGACCTGGCCGCCTACATCAACGAGGGAGGCCGGTTCAAACTGGCCTGTTCCGAGGAGTTCGTCACCCGCCCCGGGACGCTGCCGGCCTTCGAGAAGACCTACGGCTTCTCGCTGGACAAGGAGCAGCTGCTGATCCTCTCCGGAGGCAACACCGCCCAGACCGAACAGGCCGCAGCGCGGGGGACCAGCGGCGTCAACGCCGCCATGGCCTACGGCACCGACGGCGCCCTGTCGGCACTGAACCTGCGGGTGCTGGAGGACAACAGGAATGTCCAGCCTGTCTACGAACCGGCGCCGCTGGTACGGGCCGAAACGCTGGAGGCCTATCCGCAGCTGGAGGAGCTCTTCGCGCCGGTCTTCGCCTCGCTGGACCTCACCACGCTGCAACGGCTCAACGCCGCCATCGCCGTGCAGGGCAGGGATCCCGAAGCGGTGGCCCGGGAGTACCTCCGGCAGGAAGGGTTTCTTCCCTAACCCTTTGTCCACTGTAGCCTCTCGATGAATCCTGTGGCGGGAAGAAGGGCGGTCCCTGTGCCGAATGCCCAGCGTCGTTTCCGGATCGACAAGGTGGCTCTCTCTGCGGTTGCGCTGGGGATCCTCTCGCTGTTGTCCCTCCCGGTGCTGACCGTCAGGGCCTCCCGGCTCTCGGCGGGGGAACCGCTGTTCCTGCGGGAGGTCGCGGGGCTCCCCTCCATCATGTTGCTCTGCGCCGGGTGGGGGATCCTGCTGCTGCACGTGAACCACCGCCACCACAGTCGCGGCTGGTCCCGGAGGGCCCAGCTGGCAGCGGTGCTGATGGTGCTGGGGACACTGTTGCTGTTGGGGGAGTGGGCGTCGTCGCTGATCCCGCCGGACCGGCCCTACACCCGGGTCTCCATCGCCTCCGGCGGGTGGCTGCAGCTTGCGGCGGGGGTGGTCTTCGTCTTTTCGGCCTGCACCCGTCTGGGGAACGACCGGGCCTGTCTGTTCCTCAAGGGGATGCTCGCCGCCGGTGTGGTGCTGCTCTTTCTCTCCGGGGCCATGGAGGGGCTGTCGATCATGCGGGAGCTGGCCAACAAGGAAGCGCGCTTCCTGGCGGAGCTGCGGCGCCATCTCGCCCTGGTGGGCGGTGCGGTGAGTGCGGGAACCACTGTGGGGGTGCCGCTGGGGATTCTGGTGCAGCGCCGCCCCCGTTTCCGCCGGGTGGTGCTTCCCGCCGTCCATCTTGTCCAGACCGTCCCCAGCCTGGCCCTCTTCGGGCTGTTCATGACGCCGCTGGCGCTCGCGGCGGCGGCCTGGCCGCTGCTCCGGAGTCTGAATGTCGGCGGCATCGGCTGGGCGCCGGCCTTCCTTGCCCTGGCGCTCTATTCGCTTTTACCCATTGTCCGGAACACCTACGCCGCCTTCGACAGCGTGCCGCCCTTTCTCAAGCAGGCCGGCAGAGGCATGGGGATGAACGTGGTCCAGCTTTTTGGGAGGGTGGAGGTGCCGCTGGCGCTGCCGGTGGTCCTGGCGGGAGTGCGGACCTCGGCGGTCCAGGCGGTGGGCAACACCGCCGTGGCGGCGCTCATCGGAGCCGGCGGACTGGGCAGCTTCATCTTCCAGGGGCTCGGCGAGGCCGCGCCGGATCTGATCCTCCTGGGGGCGTTGCCCATCATCCTTCTGGCGGTGCTGGTCGACCGGGGGATGCAGCTGGCGACACGTCTGGTCTCGCCGCGGGTGCGGCCGGGGGGTGAATGAGATGACGGGGCGCCGATCCAGCTGTCTCTTCGGCCTTTTCCTGGTTGCGGCCGTCCTGTCGCTGCTTTTGGTCTTCCCGGGATTCTGGGAACACCTCGGCCGATGGCTCTTCCCCGGAGAAGCGCGCTATCTCTACCAGCGGGAGAGTGCGGCCGTGCTGGTCCGGCAGCATCTCTTCTATGTGCTGCTCTCCTGCGGAGCGGCGGTGGCCGTGGGGATGACCCTGGGGGTTGTGGTGACCCGTCCCTTCGGCAGCGACTTCCGGGATCTGGTGAACAGCGCCGCCTCCATGGGGCAGACCTTTCCCCCCGTGGCGGTGCTGGCCCTCAGCGTTCCCCTCCTGGGTTTCGGCACGCCGCCGCTGCTGCTGGCGCTGGTGCTCTACAGTGTGCTGCCGGTGGTCCGCAACACCATCGCCGGGATCGAGAGCGTCGACCCGGTGCTGACGGAGGCGGCCCGGGGCCTGGGGATGGGGCCCTGGCAGGTGCTGGCCAGGGTGGAGCTGCCGCTCTCCCTGGGGATCATCATGGCGGGCGTGCGGACCGCGGCGATCATCAACGTGGGGACGGCCACCCTGGGCGCCACGGTGGGTGCCGGCGGACTGGGCGTTCCCATCATCTCCGGTCTGGTGAACGACAACCCCGCCCTGATCCTCCAGGGGGCCCTGCTGGCGGCGCTGCTGGCGATCCTTGTGGATCGGGCGCTTGACCTGGTGGAGCGGCGATGACGGGCTGCAGGGCTTTGCCGGGGATTGCGCCGGAATCGCGAATACAGATGGACCCTGCGGCAACACGTAGTGTTGTCGTTTTTGGTATAGTTTGGAAAATAGTCCAGAGATATACTATAATAAGGATGGAGAAGCGAGCTTTTTGTCGCAACCGGTTGATCTGATCTGTGCACGGAAAGGGGTGAGCCGATGAAACGGATTCTTGTTGACGGGGCCTTCGGGCAGATCGGCGTCGAGCTGGTCCGGAGGTTGCGGGAGGTCTACGGGGCTTCCGGTGTGCTGGCCACCAGCATCCGGGACAAGGGGATCGATCTGGGGGACGGTCCCTTCGCGCTGCTGGATGTCCGGGACCCATCCCGGATGGCCGAGCTGGTGCAGCGCCACAGGGCGGATACCATCATCCATCTTGCCGGCATCCTCTCGGCCAGGGCCGAAGAGCAGCCCCAGCCGGCCTGGGATGTGAATGTCAACGGGCTGAAGGTTGCCCTGGAGGTGGCCCGCCGGGAGGACTGTTCCCTCTTTTTCCCCAGCTCCATCGCCGCCTTCGGCGGCGCCACGCCGAAGCGCAGGACCCCGCAGGATACCATCCAGCGGCCCTCCACCATCTACGGGATCGCCAAACTGACCGGCGAACTGCTCTGTGACTACTACCACAGCAGATACGGCGTGGACACCCGGGGGGTGCGCTTCCCGGGACTGATCTCCTGCGTCACGCCCCCGGGCGGGGGCACCACCGACTACGCCGTGTGGATCTTCTACGAGGCCTTGCAAAGGGGGCGGTACAGCTCCTTTATCGCGCCGGGGACCTCCATGGACATGATGTACATGCCCGACGCCCTGGACAGCGTCATCCAGCTGATGGAGGCGGATCCCTCGGGGCTGGTCCACCGGAACGCCTTCAACGTCACCGCCATGAGCTTCGCTCCCGAGGAGCTGGCCGCGGCGATCCGGCGCCGCCTCCCGGAATTCGTCATGGACTATGACGTAGACCCGGCCCGCCAGGCCATCGCCGATTCCTGGCCGGACTCGCTGGACGACAGCGCCGCCCGCGAGGAGTGGGGCTGGAATCCCCGGTACGACCTGGAGGCCATGACCGACGACATGCTCAGGCGGCTTTCCGCGAAGCTCGACATCCCGATTGATGGGAACCCACAGGGAGGTGCGTAGGATGCTGGACAGACTGGAACAGCGTTTGCGGCAGGATCTCGCGGCCCTCCGCGAGGAGGGACGCGACAAGGGCGCGGAAGCGGTGATCGTGGGCGTCAGAAAGCCCGAGGGTCCCAGCGGCCCGCGGTACCTCATCGAGGGCTACGGCGACCGTCCCTTCATCCGGATGAACGCCAACGCCTATCTGGGGATGGGTCTCCGCGAGGAGCTGCACACCGCGGAATCCGAGGAAGCGGCCCGATCCGGTGTCGGCCCCGGGGCCGTGCGGTTCATCTCCGGTACCTTCGAGGCCCACCGGCGGCTGGAGAAAAGGATCGCCGCCTTCCACGGCCGGGAGGAGGCCATCATCTTCAACGCCGCCTACACCACCGTCGGCGGCGTGCTGACCTCGCTGCTGGACAAGGAGACGGCGGTCATCAGCGACGAGCTCAACCACAACTGCATCATCAACGCCATCCGGATGGCCCGGCCCGGGAGCAAGGCCATCTACCGCCACAACAGCGTGGCCGAACTGGAAGAGAAGATCAGGGAGGCCGAAGGAGCCCGGCGTCTGGTGGTGGTCACCGACGGCATCTTCAGCATGCGGGGCGACCACGCGCCGCTGGCGGAGCTCCAGCGCATGGTGGACAGCTACAGCGACGGCTTTCCCGAGGGCGCGCTGCTCATGGTGGACGATTCCCACGGCGTGGGCGCCTTCGGGGCCACCGGACGGGGCACCGAGGAGCACACCGGCGCACGGGTGGACCTGCTGGTGGGGACCCTGGGCAAGGCCTTCGGCGTCAACGGCGGCTATCTCGCCGCCTCAGAGACGGTGGTCACCTACCTCCGCGAGAAGGCGCCCATGTACATCTACTCCAACCCCGTTTCTCCCGGCGAGGCCGCCGCGGCGACCACCGCCATCGATCTCCTGGACAGCGACAGAGGCCAGGCGGTGCTCGACCATCTCAAGGCCATGACCGGGCGCTTCGAGGCGGGGCTGCAGAAGCTGGGCTTCGAGGTCATCGAAGGGGAGCACCCGGTGGTGCCGCTGATGGTGCGGGACACGCGGAAGACCGCCGAACTGGTCAAGTGGCTCACCGACCACGGCGTCCTGGCCACGGGGCTCAACTACCCCGTGGTCCCCGCCGGCGACGAGGAGATCCGCTTCCAGGTCTGCGCCGACCACACCGAGGCCGATATCGACAGCGTGCTGGGCGTTCTGGAGGCATACCCAGAAAGATAAGAAGCAACTGTTGTCTCCGGATGTGGTTCTTCGGGGTTGCAACCGGTGACATGTGGGGGATTGCTCGATACGGCGTGCGGTGCGTTCGATACTTTCAAGGTCACCGCCGCCGTTGCCCTGAACCTTTGCCGATGTCACAGCTCACGCTGATCAACCAAAGACCAGAGAAGGCCCGCTATGTACACAGAGGGACGATAGCAATCTGACTGTAATTCCTCTCTTCGATGTCTCGGTTTCGGCCCATAGGCCCACCTTAGATCTTCCATGCGGGAAAGCCGTTTGGGCTCGAAGGGTGCCCCCTTTGCTGTCGTTGCCTGACCGGGGTCGAGGATGTGGGTGCTTTCGGAAATGCAAGGCTGGCACTTGAAGCAGTCCACCACAGCATTGACGGCTCGGGTCTGTAAATCCTGAGGTTTAATTTCAGCTTCATTCTTTCCCCTCTTCGATCTCCTTGATTACCCGGTCGAAGTCGCTTTCGAAGAGCTGGTCCTGGACGAAGCGATAGGCCTCAAATTCTGTTTCCGCCTTTTCTTTGGCGATACGAGCTGTTATTTTGCCGCTGTTGTAAAGGATGTCCCGATTGTCGAACTCGAGAAACAGATCAAGACGTTGAGCCCAATCCTCCATGGTCATGGGGATCTTCCGCCGGGCACGTTCCTCGGCGAGGTCAAGGTAGGCATTGACAATACGTCCCAGGGATGCCAGTTCTTCACGATTCAGGTAATTCTTGGCAACCGAGACGTCGGATTTCAGGATTTTACCGTCAGGGGCATTCTTCCAGGAGGTGAGCCCCATGTGTTCTTTGTTGCGGTCTGCCCGTTCTGCGATGAGTTCTGCTGCGGTATGCCCGTGAATGGCGAAATGGAGTTTATTCTGCACTTTGGCAAAGAACTCTCGGGTCGTCGGGGCATCCTTATTGTAGTCCACACTGGTGGCGTAGATATCGGTGATCTTCTGGTAGAATCGCCGTTCGCTGAGCCGGATTTCCCGAATCTCTTCCAGCAGTCGTTCGAAGTAGTCCTCTCCCAGAAAAGCCCCGTTCTCCATCCTTTCTCTGTCCAGGACATACCCCCGGATAGCGAAGGCGCTCAGTACCTTGGTGGCCCACTGCCGGAACTGTGTTGCCCGTATCGAATTGACGCGATAGCCCACAGAGATGATGACGTCCAGGTTGTAGTAGGTCACCTTCCTTGCAACTTCCCGGGCGCCCTCCTGTCGAACTGTCCGGAATTTCCGGATAGTTGACTCCTCCGTCAATTCCCCCGATGCGTAAATGTTTTTGAGGTGCTCGCTGATGGTGCGGACATTCACATCGAACAGTGTGGCCATGAGTTTCTGGGTCAGCCAGATGGTCTTGTCCTGGCAGCGGACCTCGATGCTCTCGGAACCGGCCTGGGCGGTGAAGGTCAGAAACTCGGCCGTACTGTTGCGGATCAGTTTTTTTTCGCTTTCTTCGGCGGTCATAGCGTTTTCACCTCGGTGGAAGGGGAGAGTGCCTTGAAAAATTGTTCGACGCTGATCTTCATGCTGTTGTTGGAGTAGCCTGCGTCGCTGTGTCTTGTGCTACCCCCAAATCCCCAGGTTGCAAAGGTTTTCCCCAGTGGTTGGATGGGGATTTCTACCTACGTCTTGGTGCGCATCTCGGTGCGAATGAGCGAATCCCGCACCCGGTTGCTTGGGCCATCGAAAAGCAGCAGATAACTGTGGTGTGTCGACCTGTTGATGATGGCTGCCTTGAAGCCGTAAGATTCCTTGAAGTGCAGGAAGTCCTCCGTCAGCTCCCGCCCACTGCTCCTTGAGAACGGCGGTAACGATGGTGGAACGGTTGTCGAACCAGAGACGACTGGGTACGCCTCCCAGGTGCTCAAAAAACCTCCGCATACCGTTCCACCCCTTTGCGTTATGCAACAAACACAGTCTCCAGTATTCGTTAGAATACCATATATCGAAGAGATTGCGGGAACGTTATCGAGTGGTGCACGTCGTCGGTGGTATCGCTCAGTGCCGGCATTTGGTTTGACATTCCAGCGATGCTCGCATAAGCATACTTGACAGCAGGGGGTGCCTTGGGTAGATTGCCGTGCATCACGAGAGGAACGAGGTGGCGACAATCATGCAGGAAACACTCCATTCCATAGCCGACCGGTGCCGGGGGCTGCACCGGCAAGGCACGGTCGCACGGTACATCCCCGAACTGGCCAAGGCTCCTGCCGATCTCTTTGCGCTCTCCGCGGCGGATGTCTCGGGGGAGCGCTGGTCCGCAGGCCGGTTTGAGCATCCCTTTACGATGCAGTCCATCTCCAAGGTGGTGACCCTCCTTCTGGCTCTGACCGAGCTGGGCGAGGAAGAGGTCTTCCGACATGTGGGGCGCAACCCCTCGTCGGATCCCTTCAACTCCATCATGCGTCTGGAGATGGCTGATCCCCACCGGCCCCAGAATCCGCTGATCAACGCCGGGGCGATCGCGGTCACCTCCCTGCTGCCCTTCCCCGGTGCGGAGGAGCGCTCCCGGGCCATCCTCTCCTTTGCCCGCCGTCTGACCGGCAATCCCGCGCTCGCCGTCGACGACGGGACCTTCCGGTCCGAGCGGGAGACCGGCGACAGAAACCGGTCGCTTGCCTATTTCCTGAAGAGTCTGGGGAATCTGGAAGGGGATCCCTGTGAGGTGCTGGAGGCCTATTTCAGGCAGTGCAGCATCCTGGTGACCACGGAGGACCTGGCGATGCTCGGGGCCACCCTTGCTTCCGGCGGCGTCTGTCCCGCCACGGGGGAGCGGGTGGTCGCCCCGCGGGCCTGCCGGATCGCGCTTGCCCTGATGGTCACCTGCGGCCTCTACGATGGCTCCGGGGAGTTCGCCGTACGGGTCGGGCTCCCGGCGAAGAGCGGCGTGGCCGGAGGGATCGTCGCTGTGGTGCCGGAACGTATGGGGATCGCCGTCTGCGGGCCGGCGCTCGATGGGCGGGGGAACTCCGTGAGCGGCATGCGGGCCCTCGAGTTGCTCTCGGAGGAGCGCAGCCTCCGGGTCTTCTGAGGAGGTCCGCCTGCGGAAGGTTGGTCTCCTTGGTGCGGTTGCCCTGCCCCTCAGGGAAAGCAGGGCAACCGGGGAGAGGGGTGCGCTCCAGGCATCCCTCTCCCCGGTTTTGGAAGGCAAGCGGACGCCGTCAGTCCTCCGGGGCGATCTTTCCGGGGTTGAGGATGCCCTGGGGGTCGAAGGCGGCCTTGACCCTGCGGATCAGGTCGATCTGGGCCCCGTCGAGGAAGAAGGGCAGCGCGCCGCTCCGTTTGAGCCCCACGCCGTGTTCGCCGGTGAGGGTGCCGCCGAGCTCCCTGGTGATCCCGTAGAGCTCGGTGCGGGTCGCCGCCAGCCGTTCCTTCCAGCCGGCATGCTGCTCGGTGTCGAAGACGGTGATGTGGATGTTGCCGTCGCCAACGTGGCCGTAGGAGACGAAGGACTGTCCGTGCGCTGCGGTTACCTCCTCGATGGCTGCCATGAGTTCCGGGATCCGGCTGGAGGGGACCACCAGGTCCTCGTTGAGGTTGTCCTTCGGGCGGATGGCCCAGACCGCCTCGGGGACGCTCTTGCGGGTCTTCCAGAGCTTGTCCCGGGTGTTTTTGTTGTCCGCCACGTAGACCTCCAGCGCCCCCTGGGCCAGGCAGAGGTCGCCGATCCGCTCGTACTCGTCGGCCAGCGATTCGCTGTCGTTGCCCTCCAGCTGGATGATCAGGTGCGCGCCGGCCTCGCTGTAGGGGATGGGCGTATTGAGGTAGTCCTCGGTGATCCGCAGCGACCGCCCGTCGATGAATTCGATGGACGAGGGGAGCACCCGCCCCTCGGTCATGATCTGCGGAGCGAAGGCCATGGCGCTTCGGATGTCGGCGAAGGGCACCAGCAGGTCCACCGTATGCCGGGGAAGCGGCAGCAGCTTGAGGATCACCTTGGTGACCACCGCCAGCGTCCCCTCGGAGCCCACCAGGAGATGGACGAAGTCGTAGCCCGTCACGTCCTTCCGCCGTTTGCCGCCGAACCAGGTGACCGACCCGTCGGGGAGGACCGCTTCCAGCCCCAGCACGTTGGCCCCGGTGGCGCCGTACTTGATCACCTTGTTGCCGCCGGCGTTCTCCGCCACGTTGCCGCCGATATAGGAGGCATCGCCGCTGCAGGGGTCGCCGGCGTAGAGGAGTCCCTCCCGGGCCGCGGCGGCGGTGATCTCGGCGGTGACCACCCCGGGTTCCGCCGTGACGGTGAGGTTCTCCCTGTCCACCTCGAGGATACGGTTCATCTTCTCGAAGGAGAGGACGATCCCCCCGTAGCGTGGCACCGCCCCGCCGGAGAGCCCCGTCCCCGCGCCCCGGGGGGTGACGGGGATGCGGTGCTCCGAGGCGTACCGCAGGATGGCCGCCACGTGCTCCGCGGATTCCGGGAAGACCAGCAGGTCGGCGCAGTAGTCCTCTGTCCAGACGGTGGGCTCCACCTCGTCCAGAGAGTAGCTCCGGAGCTTCTCCCGGTCGGTGGCCACATTGTGGGCTCCGATGAGCCGGCCCAGCTCCTCCTCCGTCTGGGACGTCACCGGGTTGAACCCTCTAGCTGTCATGGTCCTCACCCCTCTTTGCGCGGATAGCGGCGGTCAGCCGCGGGAGGATGTCGAAGAGATCGCCGCAGAGTCCCACGTCGGCGATCCGGAAGATCGGTGCCTCAGGGTCCTTGTTGACCGCCACGATGGTCTCGGCGGTCTGCATGCCCGCCATGTGCTGCACCGAACCGGAGATCCCCGCGGCGAGGTAGAACCGGGGGGAGACCACCTTGCCCGAGAGCCCCACCTGGTGGGGGTAGGAGATCCACTTGGATTCCACCGTCGGCCGGGAGGCCCCGATCCCGGCGCCGATCTCGCCGGCGAGCTGTTCCAGCAGGGCGAAGTGTTCCGGGGCGTGCAGGCCCTTCCCCCCGGCGACGACGCACTCCAGATCCTGGATGTCTGTTTCGCCCGCTTCGAGTTGCTCCACGCCGTGGTCGGCGATGGGGCTTCCCAGCAGCCCTTCCGGCAGCTCCGGCCGTTCGATGTCGCCGGCCGGCTCCGTCGGATGGGGGGCCCGAAAGGTCCTGGGCCGCACGGTGGCCATCTGGGGGAGATGGTCGGGGGTCTTGATGGTGGCCATCACGTTGCCGCCGATGGTCGGGCACGTCTGGAGGAGCAGCCCCGTTTCGCCTTCGATGGAGAGCCCCGTGCAGTCCGCCGTGAGCCCCGTATCCAGCAGCGCCGCCAGCGCCGGCATGAAGGAGCGCCCCGAGGTGGTGGCTGGCGCCAGGAGGATCTCCGGCGGCCCGGCGGCGAAGAGGTGGTGCAGGATACGTGCCGTTCGCCGGGGATCGAAGGCGGCGAGCTGTTCGTCCTCCACCAGCAGCACGCTGTCGGCGCCGTAGCGGAGCGGTTCGCCCCCATCGCCTTCCAGGGGCGGACCGACCAGCGCCACCGTCAACGGGGCGCCCAGGGTGTCGGCGAGCTCCCGGCCCTTCCCGGCGAGCTCGAAGGTGACCGGGTGGATCCGGCCCCGGCGCACCTCGCCCACCACGGCCACGCCGCATGTCTGTTGTCCTTCCCTTCGTCGCATAGCTCTCTCCTTCCGCTGCTAGAGCAGCGCCTTCTCCCGGAGGATGGCCACCACCCGCTCCAGGCCCCTGTCGAGATCCCTGCCTCTGTAGAATTCGGTGCTCCGGGTCAGTGTGGGTTTCTCGATATGGACGACTCTGGTGGGCGAACCTTTCAGTCCGGATTGCTCCGTTTGGAGACCCAGACCCGCCGCCGTGCGGTTGGGGATGTCGCAGCGCCGGGCCTGCTTCTTGCCGGCCAGTGTGGGCATGGAGGGGTCGTTGAGGTCGTGGAGGACGGTGAGCAGACAGGGGAGCGGCAGGCTCTGCCGGTGGAAGCCCTCCTCGACGCTTCTGGTGATCTCCACCTGGTTTCCCTCCAGGGCGAGACCGCTCACGAAGGTGGCGAAGGGCAGGTCCAGCATGGTGGCCACCTCGGGGCCCACCTGCCCCGTCTCGCCGTCGGTGGCCTTCTCTCCGGCCAGGATCAGATCGAAGGGACCGTCACGGCGGAGCGCCGCGGCCAGGGCGAAGCTCGTGGACCAGGTGTCCGATCCGGCGAAGGCGCGGTCGCTCAGAAGCACCGCCCGGTCGGCGCCGAGGGCCGTCGCCTCCCGAAGGGCGGTCTCCGCCTGGGGCGGCCCCATGGAATAGACCGAGAGTTGCGCGCCTTTTCCCCGTTTCAGCTGCAGCCCTGCCTCCAGGGCGTTGAGATCCAGAGGGTTGATGATATTGCCCACACCCTCCCGGATCATTGTTCCCCGTTCCGGGTCCATCCGGACCTCGTCGGTGTCGGGGACCTGTTTGATCAGTACGGCGATGTGCATGCGTCACCTCCATGCTTCTCCCCGGATGGGGTACCGTATCCCAGTGGTTCGACTGTCGTTGCAAAATAGTACAACATGGGCTATAGTTGTGTCCAGCGAAGTTGTGCGATAATTTGGGCGATATCCCGGTTCAATGCGGGTTGACGGGGACGAGAAGGGAAAATCGTCTGTGTACAATTTATTTTAAAACACTAAAGGGGCTGTCATGTCCAGAGGATCGCAGACACTGACCGAACAATCCTACCGCAGAATCCGCAACCGCATCCTGGCGGGGCAGTATCCCTCGGGGACGGCCCTCCGTGAGGAGGCGCTCTCCCGCGATCTCGCCACCAGCCGGACACCGGTGCGGGCAGCGCTGAAACGTCTCGAGTCGGAAGGCCTGCTCGAACAGGTAGAGGGGCGGGTGCTCCGGGTGCCCCGGATGACCATGGAAGATATGGATGAGACCTTTGTGGCCCGCCGGCTGGTGGAGGGGAAGATCGCCGAGCTGGCTGCGGACCGCGCGACGGCGGAGGAATTCCGCAGGCTGCGTCAGTACATCGACGACGAGCAGGAGGCGGCCCGTACGGGGGAGACAGGCTTTGTCCTCAACATGGACAGGCTCTTCCACGGGACGCTGGCCAAGGTGGCGGGCAATCCCCTGCTCGGGGAGTTCCAGGGGCGGATCAGCACCAAGGTGACGCTCTTCCTGGTGCTCAGCGGTACCCTGGAGGAGGCCATGATCAGCAGGGCGCTTGACGAACACCAGCAGCTCCTTGCCGCACTGGAAGCACGGGCTCCTTCGTCGGCGCGGCAGGTCATGGTGCGGCATCTGGACAATGTGCTTGTCCGTCTCCGGGAAGCTGTATCCGGGGCGTAGAGGGCATTGGCGCGACAGAGCGGTACTGCGCTGTGGAAGGGGGTGGTCCCGGCGGTTCGGAAGCGAAGGGCGGAAATGTCATAAGGGAAGAGAGTGGTGCGGAGCCTGCCGGGCTCCGAAAGATGAAGGGAGGAGATTTCCCTATGAAACGGATAGCGCTTATTGGTCTGGTTGTTGTCCTTGTGCTGAGTCTCTCCGGCGCCGCCTTTGCGGCGAAAACGCTGAAGCTTGCCAACGCCGGCCCCGCCGACCCGAAGGACCGCACGGTGATCGCCGTCGATGTCTTCAAGAACTACGTGGAGAACAAGACCAACGGCGAACTGGAGGTCCAGGCCTTCCACGCCTCGCAGCTGGGCAACGAGAAGGAGATCCTGGAAGGTCTGAAGATGGGCACCATCGAGCTGGGGACCATCACCACCGGCCCGATCCCCACGCTGTTCAAACCGATCATGGTCTTCGACATCCCCTACCTCTTTCCCAACAAGTACGTGGCCTGGGAGGTGCTGGACGGTCCCTTCGGCGAGAAACTCATGGACAAGATGCTCGAGGAGACGGGCATCAGGAGTCTGGCCATCAGCGAGAACGGCTACCGGCACTTCTTCACCGGCGACGCCGTGATCCACTCCCCCGAGGACATGGAGGGCCTCAAACTCCGCACCATGGAGAACCCCGCCCACATGAAGATGGTGGAGGCCCTCGGCGCGTCGCCGACGCCCATCGCCTTCGGCGAGCTCTACATGGCCCTCCAGCAGGACGTGGTGGACGGTGCCGAATGTCCCATCACGCTGATCAACAACATGAAGTTCTACGAGGTCCAGGAGAACACCGTGCTCGACGGCCACCTGTACAACCCGCTGATCATGTTCATCAACAACGGTGTCTGGAAAAGCCTCAGCGAGAGCCAGCAGCAGGCGGTCTTCGAGGGCGCCCAGCTCTTCAAGATCACCCAGCGCGCCCTGACGGAGCGCCAGGTGCAGACGGGCATCCAGCATCTGAAAGACGAGGGTATGGCAGTCTATGTCCCCACACCGGAGGAGAAGGCCCAGTTCCGCGAGCTCTCCCAGCCCGCCGTCCTGACCTATGTCCGGGAGCAGATCGGCGACAAGTGGGTGGACGAGGTGATCGCAGCGGTCGACGAGGCCTCTGCCAAAGAGATGCAGCTGTTGAAATAGCCTGATACGAAAAACCTTGCAGGGCGGGGTGTCTCCCCGCCCTTTTTTACAATGGTAAGGGGGTGGCTCCGTGGCGTTCCTCCAGAGACTGAACCGTCTCTTTGACAGAATCGCGTCGGTGCTCGTGATCTCGCTGATGGCCGTGATGGGCGTGGTGGCCTTTACGGCGGTGGTCTTCCGGTTTGTCCTCCATTCGCCCCTGACCTGGACCGAGGAGTCGGCCCGGTACATGATGATCTGGGTGACCTTCATGGGCGCCGGGCTGGCCATGCGGCAGCGCCGGCATATCGGGGTGACCATCGTGGTCCAGCGCCTGCCGGCGTCGCTCCAGCGTACCGTCAACATGTTCGCCGAAATCGTGATGATCGCCTTTATGGGCGTGCTGCTCTACCAGGGGCTGAACCTCACCTACCAGCTGCGGACACAGGTTTCGCCGGCCATGAACTTCCCCATGATCATCCCCTATCTGGCCGTGCCGGCGGGGGCGCTCTACCTGATGACGGCAATCCTGGAGTTCTTCCTGGATCGTTCCGCCGGTGCGCTCTCCACGGCGGATACGGAGCTGGAGCGGCAGAACTACGGGGAACCAGAGCAGGACAACGAGGAGGATAGGCCATGATGACATTGATGGTAGTGACCTTCGTGGTCTGTTTCGTCATCGGCATCCCGCTGGCCATGGTGCTGGGGATCACCGGGCTGCTGGTGATCGTCGCCATGGGGGTGCCCATGCAGCTGGCGGCGCAGCGCATGTTCACCGGGCTTGACTCTTTTCCGCTCATGGCGGTGCCCTTTTTCATCCTCGCCGGTGATCTGATGAACCGCGGCGGCACCACGGTGCGCCTCATCCAGTTCGCCAACAGCCTGGTGGGGCACATCACCGGCGGGCTGGCCCACGCCAACGTGGTGGCCAACATGCTCTTTGCCGGGATCAGCGGCTCCGCCGTGGCCGACGCCTCGGCCATCGGCTCCATCATGATCCCCGCCATGGAGAAAAACGGGTACCACAAGGATTTCAGCGCCGCCCTCACCTCGTCGGCGGCGACCATCGGGCCGATCATCCCGCCCAGCATCATCATGGTGATCTACGGTGTCTCCGTGGGGGTCTCCGTAGGCGGGCTCTTTGCGGCCGGCTTCATTCCCGGCGTGATGATGGGACTTGGACTCATGGTGGTGGTCTACTTCGAGGCCCGGAAGCGCAACTACGCCAGCTTCGGGAGCTTCTCCCTCGCCCGGGTGGGGAGCGAGTTCAAGGGTGCCATCTGGGCGCTGCTGGCGCCGCTGATCATCATCGGAGGGATCCTGGGCGGCGTCTTCACGCCTACCGAGGCGGCCGCCGTAGCGGTGGTCTACTCCTTTTTCATCGGCAAATTCGTCTACCGGGAGCTCTCCTGGAGGGATATCCCCGCCGTGCTCAAAAACAGCGGCATCACCACCTCGGCGGTGCTGCTGATCATCGCCATGGCCAACATCTTCGCCTGGGTGATCGCCGCCAACATGATCCCCCAGAAGCTGGCGGGCGTCTTTCTTTCCATCTCCGACAACCCCTATGTCTTTCTCATTATCATCAACATCTTTCTCCTCATGGTGGGGATGATCATGGAGACCGGCGCGGCGATCATCCTGCTGGCGCCGATCCTGGCACCCATCGCCGTGCAGCTGGGCATCAACCCGCTGCATTTCGGTTTCATGATGGTGCTCAACCTGGCCATCGGGATGGCCACGCCGCCCGTCGGGGTCTGCCTCTTCGTCAGCTGCGGTCTCACCGGCCTCAGCCTGGAGCAGATCTCCAAGGCGGTCTTCCGGTTCATCGCCGTCATGCTGGTGATTCTGCTGATCGTCACCTACGTGGAGCAGATCTCCCTGGTTCTGCCGCGGCTGCTCGGGTTTATCCAGTAGGTTGGTGTCGCTGGAGGGGTTGACGAAGGCCGATGTTCCCGGGAGCTTGCTCCCGGGAACATCCAGATGAGGGATTGATTATTCGACAAATTTGGGGAGGTACTCCTGTTCCAGAGAGCGGTAGTGGTGGTAGCCGATCAGCTCCTTGAATTCGTCGAAACCGGCGACGAGGTCGGTCCGGCCTTCAGCCAGACGGTCGCCGGTGATGGCCTGGAGATAGTTTTGCATCCCCTTGATGGCGGCGAAGAGCGGCCCTACGGGGATGCTGATGCGACCGACACCCATGGCGCGAAGGGTCTCGATGGCCACAAGCGGTGTCTTGCCTCCCACCACGGCGTCGAAGAGGTTGATGCTTACCGGTGCCCCGATGTCGCGGATGGCACGTTTGATCTGTTCTTCCGAACGGGGAGCCTCCACAAAGATCAGATCGGCGCCGGCTTCGGCATAGGCCTTGCCGCGGTCGATGGCTGCCTCGATCCCTTCCACGGCGATAGCGTCGGTACGGGCGTTGATGACGAAGTCGCTGTCCAGTTCGTCGGCGGCCCTGCGGCAGGCGACGATCTTTTTCACCATTTCCTCGGGGGGAACAATCTGTTTCCCCTCCATATGCCCGCAGCGCTTGGGGAAGACCTGGTCCTCGATGTTCATGCCCCCGGCGCCTGCCTTGATGAACTCCCGGGTTACCCGCCGGGCGTTGATGGCGTTGCCGAAGCCCGTGTCGGCATCGAACATGACAGGGACGGAGACGGCATCGACGATATTCCTGGAAAACTGCAACGCTTCGTTGAACGACAGAAAGGCCATGTCGGGCAAGCCCAGATAGGAGGCGGCGAGCCCGAACCCGCTGACCTGAAGAGCCTTGAAGCCATACTGCTCGATCAGTTTGGCCGAGATCGCGTCGTGTGCCCCGGGACAGACCAGTGCCTGCCGCGCTTCCACCAGTTGTTTGAGCTGTGTGGTCATTCTCATATCGGTTTCCCCGCTTTCACCTGTATTCTCTGTTGCGCCACAAGGGAGGGGAGAACGGCTACGCTCTCCCCTCCCGTCCGCTACTCTCCATTCAGGGAAGGTGCGTTACATCCTCCCTCCCGCCGTTGTTACTCCTTGGGGAGAACCGTGAGGCTTGTGGTGGCTTTTGAACCCTGCTCCCCCACTGCCGTAATCGTATATGTCCCCGGATCGATATAGACCTTCGGGATCCCGCCGCGCGGCTCGAGGACGAAGCTGCCGTCGCTGTCCGCTTCTACGATTCCTCCGGTACCCGCCTCGCCGAAGGAGTAGTTGACGTCGCCGACATCCATAATCACGCGCACCTTCTCCCCGGCGTTGAAGCCGGTACCGGTGAAGACCAGCTTTGTTCCCGGCGTTCCTTCCGGGGGATCCACCTTGATCGTCGGTGCGTCGGCGGCGAAGGCGGTGCCGAAGAGCAGTGTGACACAGAACAGGGCAAGGATTGCCGTGATACCTGACCGAACGTGATGCATTACCGTTTCACCTCTTCCTGTGGTGATGATGGACGGCTCTGTGCCGTCCTGTGGTTTGTCCCGTGTGTTGTCATCGCTGCCGGTCCGACGGATACGGCGGCTGAGCGCTTGATGAGACGTTCGACCAGAAGACCGATTCCGGTACAGACCAGGCCGATGACAGCGTAGATGTTGCTGGGGAAGAGCAGGAAGATCCCACCGGCAACAAACAGCATGCGTATGGGGAGATTGAACCTGCTCTCCGCATGGCCGAAGAACCCGTAGGAGATCACGAATGCACCCAGGGCGCCGCTTCCCGCCGTGTAGAGGATCCTGATCAGGTTTGGCACCCGGCCGACCATGGCGGGATTGAGGACAAAGCAGAAGGGAACGATGAAGGCCACCACGCCGAGCCGGACGGCGTTGAGGCCGGTTCGGAACCAGTCCCCGCCGGCGATGCCCGCTGCGACGATGGCCTGTGTGCAGGTTGGTGGCGTCACCCCTCCCAGCAGGGCCCAGTAGATGAAAAAGAGATGGGCCGCTACCGGGTCCACGCCGAGACGGAGCAGCGGCGGAACGAGAATGGAGAGGCAGAGGACGTAGGTGGGTACGACAGGCAGGGATGTCCCCAGGAGGAAGGGCACGATGCTGGCTATGAGCAACGCCAGGATGAGACTCTCGCTCCCCATGGCCATGATCAGCCCGCTGAGTTTGGGGGCGATCCCCGTGATGCCGATCATGTTGACCAGCACGTTCACGGCCACCAGAATCGGGATGATCCGGGCGAGGCCGATGCTCCCGTCCTTCAGTGCGTAGGCCAGATCGTGCAGCGTGGTGGCGATGCCCTTCACGGGCGTGTCCAGCAGGAGCGTAAGGATTACGCTGGAGAGACAGGCGTAGAAACCCGCATAGAGAAGCGGCCTGCCGATTCCGATCAGAACGAGCAGCGTTCCCGTGGGGATCACCAGCACCGACAGCCGACGGAAGGTCAGCACGTCCTTCCAGCGGGGGATCTCCTCCTCGGGGAGTGACGCCAGTCCGGCGCGGACCGTCCGGAAATGCACCCCGCCGAAGACCCCGATGTAGTACATCAGGCAGGGGATGCTGGCGTAGCCGATGATCTTGAGGTAGGAGATGCCCAGGAACTCGGCCATCATGAACGCCGTGACGCTCATGATGGGGGGCGTGATCCCGCCTCCAGTGGAAGCGATCGCCTCTACGGCCCCGGCGAAGTTGGGATGGTAGCCGAGTCGCTTCATCAGGGGGATGGTGTAGTTCCCCGTGACGGAGACATTGGCGACCCCGCTTCCGGAGATGCTGCCGAAGAGGGCGCTGGCCACCACCGCCGCCTTGGCCGGTCCGCCCCGGAGTCTCCCGGTGAGCGCCAGGGCGATGTCGATGAAGGTGCGTCCGCCGCCGCTGGCTGTCAGAAGGGCTCCGAAGATGATGAACATGGAGATGAAGGTGGCCGACATTCCGGTGACACTGCCGAAGAGTCCCAGCGGCGAGTAGTAGCTGGTGTTCAGAACATACCGCAGTGTGATCCCCCGGAGCTTCCACATGCCCGGGAACAGATCCCCAGCCATGATATAGACGAAGAGCAGCACCACCATGATGGGGATCGCCCATCCCACGGTCCGGCGTGCCGCATCGAGCACAATGAGAAGCAGTGCTACGCCGAGAACCAGATCGAAGGTACCGGCCTCTCCGGGTCGCATATAGATGCTGGTGGCGTTGAAATAGATGTTGATGTTGGCGGCGAAGACAACGGCGATGGTAAAGAGATCCCACCAGGAAAGGCGGTCTTCTTCCGCTTTTTTACTGAAGGGGAAGGCGAGCAGCGCCAGCGAGAGTCCCAGCGCCACGTGCATCGCCCTGAGCTGGAGGTCGAGGAGAGGAACGAAAATAGGGACGGAAAGCTGCACCAGAGCAAAGACCAGCGCTCCCCAGAAAAGCAATCGGTGACGGTTTTCCAGAAGGATTGCAAGACCCTGCGACATGATCTGATCTCCCGTTTCATTCAGTCTGTCTGCGTGCCGACCGCCCCCGAGGGATGCCGTATACGCAGATCACCGGGTTCACTCCGTGTCCGAGTGTCCGGCCGGACGCATCTGTTCTACTGCTGCGGTTCGTATTCCGGCGGGATGAAGCGTTCCGGAACGTCGATCCCCTGTTCCTTCGCGTACTGTACCAGGCCGGCATGAGCCGGGATCTCTCCACCCGGTGCGGCGTATTTGAAGTAGTCCTCCACGGGCTTCCAGCCCTTTACGCCGGAGTAGGCGTCGGCGATCTTGTCGAAGTTCTCCACATAGGTCTTGATCATGTGGTAGCCGGTCTCCTGCGAGATCCGCGGTGTCGCCACAGCGCCCACAATGGGACACTCTTCCCAAATGGGGCCGACCTCGGGGAGCTGCTTGATCTTGCCTTTGGGCGTTTCCAGAAAGTTGAGATAGGGGTAGGTCTCGCGGACCTTCTCGATATTCTCCTTTTTGAATCCGATAGCGGTAATGGGTGTGGTGAGGTTCACTTCGATGAGCGAGGAGTCGATGGCGTTGATGGAGCTGGACTTCTGGAGCCCCACGATCCTGCCCTGCTTGAGAAGGTTGATGGCGTCCCCGTAGGCCGCGGGAAGGAAGTCGATCTCCGTTCCCAGAACCTCGTCGATCTTCATCATGTACCCCGCACCGGACGAACCGGGGATGCCGGGGCTGAACCGCTTGCCTGCGAGATCGGAGAAATACTCGACGCCGGAATCCTTGCGGACATAGACACGGTCGGCGATGATATTCCGCACGAAGAGCCAGCGTACTTCCTTCCACTGTTCGCCCTCGAAGGTGTCCATCCCCTTGTACATCTGCATGGCCGAGGGGAGGTCGACACAGAGGGCAAAATCAAAGATGCCGTCGTGCATCCTCCGCAGATTGTCCAGGGCTGCACCGCTTTCGACGACGGTGACATTGACGCCGATATCGGCCTTGTTCATCACCGAAGCCGTGGCCACACACCAGGAGTAGAGGCCGGATGTGGACGAGGTGCTGCCCATATTCAGATATTGGGTATCCCGCGCCATTCCCGCCGTAGCGCTCAAAGCGAAGACCGCTACAATAACCAGCAGCGCCAATAGGAACTTGTTCCGTGTCATTCTGAGTAACCCTCCTTGCATGTCTTTGGTCGGAAACCTGTGCTTTAGAACCGTCCGTACCACGCAACCGCCTCTGTATCCGACTGGAAAACCGGGCACTGCATCACTCCTTTCATGGCATCGCTCTCTCTATGTTTGCAATCTCTGGCCTGTAACGAAGTCGCCGTGCCGTTTGAGGTATGGAACCAGTCCGCCTTCGTCGAGGATGGCGACCATGATGGGGGGGAGCGGTTCCACGCGGTAGGTCCTGTTTTGGCTGTGGTTGGTTACATTTCCTGCTTCAATGTCCAGGCTGAGCCTGTCGCCGGCCTCGATATCCCGGGTGTCGCAGAGCAGGGCCGGCAGGCCGAGGTTGATGGCGTTGCGAAAGAAGATCCGGGCGAAGGAACGGGCCAGAACGGCACCGACGCCGGCGTGTTTCAGGGCGATGGGTGCCTGTTCCCTGGAGGAACCGCAGCCGAAGTTCCGCCCGGCCGCCACCAGATCCCCTTCGCCGCATTTGCGGGCGAACCCGGGATCGATATCCTCGAAGAGATGGTCGGCGAGACTGGAGTAGTCGAGTGTCTTCGTGTACTTTCCGGCGATGATGTAGTCGGTGTTGATATCGTCACCGAAGATATGGGCGTTACCGACAATCCGTTTTGCCATCAGTGCCGCACCCCCTTGACGTCGAAGCCCCGCGGGTCACGTATTCTGCCCTCTACGGCCGAGGCGGCGCAGGTGGCCGGCGAGGCCAGGTAGATGGCGGCTTTGTTGTTGCCCATACGTCCTTTGAAGTTCCGGTTTGCGGTGGAGAGCACGGTTTCGCCGTCGCCGGGGATCCCCAGGTGGGTCCCCGGGCAGGGGCCGCAGCCGGGAGGCATTATGACGGCCCCTGCCTTCAGGAAGGTCTCCAACAGACCTTCCGCGGCGGCTGACTGAAAGATCTTGCGCGAGGCAGGACAGATCAGGAGCCGCACCCCTTCCGCGACCTGACGGGATGCCAGATAGCGTGCCGCCGTCCGAAGGTCTTCCAGGCGTCCGTTGGTGCAGGTCCCGATGAATACCTGCTGTACCGGGGTGCCCTCCACATCTGTGACGGGGGCGACATTGTCCACGGTGTGTGGTTTGGCGATCTGGGGCGCTATGGAGCCGGCATCGAGGTCCAGGGTCGCGGCGTACTCAGCGTCGGGGTCGCTTGCCACCGGTGTGCCCCCTCTGTGTCCCAGCGAAGCCCGCCACTCTCTGAGTACCCGGTCGGCGGGCATGATGCCGGCCTTGGCACCGCACTCGATGCTCATGTTGGCCATGGTCAGCCGCTCGGGAACGGGCAGGGAGTCAATGGCTTCCCCGGAAAACTCCAGGGCCAGATAATCGGCGCCGCCGGAACCGATCCTGCCGATGGTGGCCAGCATGAGATCCTTGCCCGTAACCACCGGGTGGGGTTCCCCGTGGTAGCGGAGTTTCATCGTCTGGGGTACCTTCAGCCACAGCTTCCCCGTCAGGAAGACGCCGCTCATGTCGGTGGAGCCGATACCAAAGGAGAGGGCGTTCAGCGCCCCGTAGGTACAGGTATGGGAGTCCGTACCGACGGCGAACTGCCCCGGCGCCGCCAGGCCTTCTTCCACCACGATTTGATGGCAGACGCCCTCGCCGACGTCGTAGAGCCTGATGCCCTGCGCCGAGGCGAACTCCCGGATCATGGAATGCAGCCCGCTGACCCGTTCGTTCGGGCTGGGGGTAGCGTGATCCAGGATGAAAACGATCCGCTCAGGGTGGCTGACGCGTTCCGTTCCGAATTCGCGGAACGCCCTGATGGCGATCGGTCCGGTACTGTCGTGACTCATGGCAAGGTCCACCGAGACCACAGCGTAGTCTCCGGCGACGACATCCTGTCCGCAGTGGGCGCCGATGATCTGTTCAACCGCGGTTTTCCCCATGTTCTTCCCTCCTGCCTCCAGATCCGCCCGGAGCCTACGATCCGGTACCGAGAAGTCCCGTGAACGCCGTGACCGAATCGAGCTCTTCCATATTCCGCACGGTGGTGATGATCCGTTCCTGCCGCTCCGGTTCCGGAAAGGCCCTGCCGGCCAGTGACGTAAACTTGTAACGCAGTTCCGCCTCCGTGAAGGGGTTGTTGGGGTGTCCCTTCGGGTAGGTCTCCCTGAGATTGAAGATCCGGCCGTCCGCGGTTTCCACATCCACCTTGACGGTATAGCGGTAGGCCCGGGGCAGGTTTTCGATCTCCTCGTCGTCCACAACCTCTACCTTTCTGGCCAGCTCAAGGATTCTGGGATCCCTGATCTTTTCCTCGGTGAACTGGTCGATGAAGGCATTTCCCTCAAGGAGGGTGACGGCGCAGACATAGGGATGACTCAGCTGGGCGGCCACAACGCTGGTGATGGCGTCGGCGTCCACGGAGTACTTTCTGGTGATGCTGGTAGTGTGGGCCGTGACCTTCTTGATATCCTCCGGACCGATATCGGGGTGTTCCTCCCGGAAGCGCCTGAGAGCCCCGATGGTGGTGTGTTTGCTCCGGCAGGTGGAGTACATCTTGAGGCCGATGCCCATCAGTTCCCAGCGGGTGCCCAGATCACCGCATATCCGGTCCTTGTCGTAGACGTCGTCGGTGAAGCAGTTGTAGAATCCGCCGAACTTGTTTTCAAAGACATCGGTGATCCCGGTGAAGCCGTTTTTCGCCAGCTGAGCACCGAGGATGGCGCCTTCGGAGCTCTTGGAGGGTACGATTCGTTTGGCCATGGCCGAAAACTGAACGGCCTGCAGTCCGCCGGCCCAGTTGCCGGCGATGCCCATGGCGTTCATCATCTGTTCGGTGTTCAGCCCAAGCATGTGCCCCACGCCTGCGGTGGAGCCGAAGGGGCAGCAGGATCCGGTGTTGTTGAATCCCTGGTGGGCGATCTCCATGCCCACCGGCGCCGCGACGCGGCAGGAGATCTCGAAGGCCAGAGCTGCTGCGGTGAGGAAGTCCTTGCCGGAGAGATTCCCCATCATCTCGGCAAAGGCGGTGATGCAGCCCAGGACACCGGTGGAGACGTGGATGATGCCGTCGGTATGGGTGTCGTCAAGTTCGAAGGAGTTGATGGCCGAACCGTTGAGCATCATGGCCATCAGTACAGAGGTCTTGTCTCCTGTTCCCCAGATGCTGGATTCCTTTCGGTCCGTGGTGGCCGTCAGGGTATCCCGGTAGATCTGCATCCACGGTGTGGTGGAGCCGAAGAGGCCGCAGCCGTATCCGTCGAGCAGGACGATCTTCAGATGGTCCAGTACCTCTGCGGGGATGTCCTCGTACTTCAGGTTCGCCGCGAATGCGGAGAGCTCTTCATTGATGGTCCGTGCCATGATGTCTGCTCCTTTCGCTTCTTGTTGTGTCCCTATCGGGAGATCCAGGCGCGAGCAGAGCGGTCAGCGGCGTTACGGAAGAGGCTTCTTCCATTGCCATGGTTTGCTCGATCAGGTTGTCCTGGATGTCCGCCGTCACCGGTCCTGCCGTGATCTCCCGGAACTTCCCGAAGAGCTCTTCCCGGCTCATGGGGTTTTCCGGAGAGCCCTTGGCATGGTCCACACGGTGGCGGTAGCGCGTTCCTTCGGTTGTCTCCACCTCAACGGCCATGGAGCGCGGATTTGGGTAGTTCCGCTGGATTTCCGGGTCGACCTCGATCTGTACCTTCTTTGCGATCTCCGGGATACGGGGGTCCCTGACCGCCTCCTCGGCGTAGGCGTCGAGTCCCGCGTGGCCCCAGAGCAGCACCGCCGCCAGGCCGTACTGGATGCTCAGACGGGCGTGGAGTACGGAGTGGACCTCCGGGATGTCCGATCCCTGCTTTGCGTTTCTGTGGGTCCGGATCCTGATGGCCTTGATCCCCTCCGGGAAGAGCGGTTGTTCGTCCAGGATGTGCTGCATGGCCTCCACGGCGAAGTGGACGTAGCGGCAGGAGCAGAAGGGTTTGACGTAGATTCGCCGCAGATGCCAGTCGCTTCCCAGTTGATCGGTGATCGTTTCAGGCCGTGCTTCGTCGGCGAAGCAGTGGCAGAATCCCAGCTTTCCTTCGACGACCTGCTTCGGTCCCGTGCATCCCTTGGCGGCGAGCCGTGCGGCGAGGATCCCGTTCTTCGCCGCGTTGCCCGGGTGGAGGTGCTTGACCAGCGAGCCCTCGATCTCGTACTGGTTGATCCCCGAGGCCAGGCTTCCCGCCAGCCCAAAGGCGTTGGCGAGCTCTTCGGCCGACAGGCCCAGCAGCTTTCCAGCGGCGGTGGTGGTGCCGAAGGCGGCCACCGTTCCCGTGGGGTGGAAACCCCGAAGATAGTGGGAAGGATTGATGGCGGTGCCGATACGTAGTGACGTCTCGTACCCGGCAATGATGGCTTCCAGGAGTTCGCGTCCGCTTAAGGAGCGTTCCTCGGCGAGAGCGAGGGCTGTAGGTACGATGGACGAACCGGGGTGGTAGGTGGCGTGCTTGGATCCGTCGTCCAGTTCCAGAGCGTGGGCCATCATTCCGCCTGCCAGTGCGGCGGTAGCTGCATTTGTCTGTCCGGCAACCCCGGCGACGGTGCAGCGTCCCCGTTCTCCCAGGTCTTCTGCATAGCTTCGCGCGATTCTGCCGGTCTCCGACTTGTGGCAGCCGGCGAGCAAAGCCCCCAGTGTGTCCAGGAGGCAGCGTTTGCCCAGATCGACGGTGTCCCGCGGAAGGCTGTCCAGCTGCAGGTCTTCCGCAAAGGCGGCGAGTTCTTCGGCTATCGTCGCCACGGCCGTTACGCCTCCCAGGGGATCTCGAGGCTGAACAGGGGGGCGTACTGCTGGCAGCCGTAGACGTCGGTCTCGCCGGGGCCTCCGCTGGTCAGGGGACGGCGGAAGTTCGCCTTGATCCCCATGCCGGGGTCGAAATACATGAAGTTGAGCACCTTCTCCTCCGGTACGTTATAGGCCTGTGCCACGGCCTTCCGGTCGATAACCCCGCTTTCCTTGACCCGGTTGTAGATCTCCCGGTCGTCGAAGATGATCTCCAGCGTTACCATGAAACTGCCGGCGTTCTTGCTCCTGATGGTCCGTGCGAGTTCGCAGATGTTTTTGGTCTTCATGGCCTGCAATACCTCCCGAACAGGGTCACAATCTCCTTGTAGTCCGTGCTTTCCGGCGGGGCCTCCACCACCTGTTCCCAGAGTTCCGCCAGGAAAGAAGGGGGATACCAGTGGGCGAGCATGGCGCCCAGCTTGTTGTAGAGTTCGTTGTCGTCCACGGGGTTCTCCGGCTCTCCCTTCGCCACGGGGATCGCTTTTTGAAAACGTCTGCCGTCACGGAGGACGACGTCGATCCTCGCTCCCCGTTCTTCCGGATACCGGGCGTCCATCTCCGCGTCGATGCGGATCTCTACTTTTTCCGCCACCGCCTGAAGCCACGGATCTGCGAGCGTAGCCTCTCCGTAGTCGGAGAGGGTGACATTCCCCCGGTCGAAGGCGAGGGCCACCGAAAAGGGGAGGCTGAACATGGCCTGCTCGTAGCTCTGGGGGCAGTGGATATGTCCCACCTCCGCGGCTCCGAGACTGTAGGTCCATACGGTCACGCCTGCGATATCCTCCAGGGTTGGTTGCAGTTCCCTGTAGGCCTCTCTGGCAAGATCGATGGTGGCGTGGCAGTGCCTGCAGGTGGGGTAGAGTTTGGTGTAGGTCTGGAGGATCTCCCACCGCTCGCCCAGTTCGCCGACCAGGGCGGACTCGCTGTATTCGCTTCCCGACATGGCCTTGAGCCACCCATGTTCCCCCTCGAAGAGGGAGCGGGGGCTCCCCGCGCCGCGGCGGGCCAGCTCCGCCGCCAGGATTCCCGACTGGGCGGACCGTCCCGGCTGAAGCGGCTTGGATGAGGGGTGGTCGTGGAGCATCTCCTGGAGACCGGCGCTCTGCAGTCCGCCGAAGGAGATGGCGAAGGCGGTCCGTTCCGCGTCCAGCCCGGCGATGGATGCGGCGGCGGCCGCCGCGCCGAGGCTCCCGCAGGTGCCTGTGGAGTGGAATCCCCGCCGGAGGTGGGAGGGGTTGATCGCCCTGGCCGCCCGGAGCATCACCTCGTAGCCTGTGACGATGGCCCCAAGGATCTCCGGGAATGCGGCGCTGTCCCGCTCGCCCGCCGCCAGGGCCGCAGGGCATACCGCGACGGCAGGATGGCTGGTGCCCCACCGGTGTCCGTCGTCCAGTTCGATGGCGTGCCCCATGACCCCCATTCCCAGGGCGGCGTTGCCGGCGGGCAGCAGGACATCCTCGCCGAGCAGGGTGGCTTCGGGGCGGCCGCCCTGCTCGATGAGCCAGGGGTTGAGCACCCTGGCCAGCGGGCCTTCCCGATATCCCACAGCCAGCTCACTCAGGAAGTCCACCAGAACACGACGGGCTTTCCGCCGAACCTCTTCCGGAAACGACAGATAGCTTCTTCCCTCGAAATACCCTGCCAATCGCTGCAGATAGAAGGGGGCCCGAGTCTCGGTCGCTGTCATGATGGATTCCCTTACCCGTTCACCGTCTCGAAGGTGTAGCGGAAGATCTCGCTGTCCAGGGGGTTTTCCAGAGTGAGCAGATGGTCCACTGTCCACCTGTAGCACTTGTTCCTGGGATAGAGCGGCTCGTCGGTGATCAGCCCCACCGATCCGCCGGAGGAATTCATCTGGCCGGGGTAGCTCATGTAGAAGAGCCGGAACTTGGCACACTTTGCCACCGATGTGGCCAGCTCCTCGTCCATGGAGATCACCTCGATCACCACGGCGGCCTCGTGGCTTTCCGTCCGTTCCACCGGTTCGAGATCTTTCATGATGGCGTTTTTCCCGTAGACATGGAGGAAGAGCTCGTACTGACCTTCCCTTTCGGCGCCGATGATCTGCGAGACCTTGGTGCGGGTGTCCGCGAGGATCCCATCGAGGTTGGCAATGGCCCGGGTGTCCCGTATGCCTACGAGGTGGTAGACCCGGGATCCCACCAGGCCGGCCCCTTCCAGCTTGACCTTGTAGCTCCCGTCTTCGGAGGGGACAAAGACGCTGTCGTAGACCCCGGTGATACGGTCTGTCTCGGCGACATACCGGGTTCCGTGCATGTCCAGCGTTCCGCCGGGGGCGCCCTGGATGAACGGGTCGGTCCGTTCGTACATGGAGTGGGCGGCCACGCTGTGCGGGGTGGCCCGTTGCCGGGGATGCATGGGTTCGATGGTGAAATGGTCTTCTTTGACTGTAGCGATAACGGACTCCTTGACCATCTGGGGCCAACAGACCAGGGAGGCGCACTCCGCTGCCTTGCCCATGTGGAGGCTGATGCCTCGGGGGAAGCCCCTGTAGATCGGATAGGCCGCCAGGACCGCATCATCGCAGGCCCGTCCGGCGATTACGACATCCGCCCCCTGTTCGAGGGCGTGGATGATCTGCTCGACACCCATGCTTGCTGTCATGTTGCTGGTGCTGTCCAGCACCTCGTCGGTGAGCTCGTAGTCGGCACCCAGAGGCTCCGTTTTGCCCTGGTACATCCGTTTCCGAATGGCCTCGATATCCACCTGGGAGTAGATGCAGGCCATGGTAAAGGGTGCCAGCTTATGTTCTTCGGCGATCTCCCGGATCAATCCGGCGTAGAGATCCACACCTCTGTCCGTCCCCGTGGTGCTGCAGGATCCGACGATGAAGGGGACGTTCTTTTTCCGGCTCTCGATCAAGGAAACCTTGAGATCGTGACGCTCCCATTCGATGGGGTTATGCGCCATATCGGCGCCGAGGAAGGTCGGTCCGGCATCGGCCGTACCGGCGTCTGCCGCGAAACAGTCGATATCGTGCTGCACGCCTTTGTAGAATGATTTCTCCTCGATGATGTTATCTCCGAGGTTCCCTGTAGAAACAAGAAGCGAGATCTTGTCCATCTTCTATGCCCCCTTGCTGCGGAATCCATGTCAAAACGGAAGTCCATTTCCGTTTTCTGGAAACGAATGTACATCGCTTTTCGTGGGCTGTCAAGGGTTTTCCGAAGAAAAATCGCGCTTCGTTTGCCCCGATCGCCATTTTTTTATTAAATCCACTTCAAAATGGGCTCTTTTTGGTTGTTCGGGTGGTTTTTCTTTTGGTGAGTAGCAGATTGCAGGAAAAGCCGAAATGGGTGCTGCATGAGGGGTGTGCCTTGCATTTCGGAAGTCCGTTTCCTTGTTTTGGCTGTTCAAACCGTTGGGAATCGGGTACACTACCTCCATTGATTGGAGGCTCTGCAGCGAGCATCCTTTCTGCCTGTCATGCCCACAACGAATTCGTATAACGGAGGAAGACCGATGAAACAGAGCTATCCGCCGACGCAGGTGGAGATCCTGCGGGTTCTCTACTTCTCCGAAAGCTCCCAGAACGCCGTAGACCTCCAGAACACCCTGGCCATGCGGGACATGCCCCTTGACCCGAGGACAGTCCGCTATCACCTCTCAAGTCTTGAGGAGTTGGGCCTTATCGAACGCTCCGGCAAACGAAGGGTGGAGCTGACGGAGAAGGGGATCGAAGAGGCCAAGATGCTCTTTGTCTT
>JAIPGA010000008.1 GCA_021736445.1 Synergistales bacterium
CCCCAAGGGCTTTGTAGATCCGCTTCGCTTCCGGCGAGAGGGTGCCGGGGAAGCGGTACTTCTTGCCGGTCGCCGTATCCTCGATGACCGCCGACTGGACGTCCAGCAATGTCTTGCGTATCTGTTCCACCGAGAGGTTTTCGTTCTGCTGGATCCGGACCTGGTGCTGGAGGAACCGGTACATGGCGAAGGCGATGTAGCAGATGCTGACGTGGGACCGGATGCGTTTTTCGGTCCAGTGGTAGATGGGACGGATCTGCAGGCTGTGTTTCTGTACGCGGAAGGATTCCTCGATGTGCCAGAGTTCGTGGTACCGTCCGAGGACCCTGTGTGCGGTGTCGGCATTGATGCCGGGGAGGTTGGTGACCAGGCCGTGGATGCCGTCCCAGCGGCGCTCCTGTTCGATCTTGTCCGTATCCAGGACGTACTCCCCTCTGCTCTTTCTGTCCCTGGCTTTCATGTACCGGCGGGTGGCGCTGTTTTTGACGAGCCTGTCGGAGGGGATGCTCTCCTTGCCGCCAAGCTGAGCTTCCGCCCGCTCGACCTGCTTTTCCCGCTCCCGACAGTCCTTGCGGGCGCGGGCGGCGCTCCAGGAGAGAACCAGGGTGTCGCCTTCCTGCTGCCGTTCCATGGTCTTGATCATGAAGGTGGGCGCCGGGGCGTCTTCCGTTTCCGATCCCTTCGACGCTCCCCCGTCGCTCTCGCCTGCTGCGCTGCTGTCTCTTTCCGACAGGTCTTCCACTTCGGCGGACGTGGTGTTCCCCTCGTTGCCGCCGCGGCGATCGCGGTGCTCTCCATTGTTCCGTGTTCCCTCCGGATCGGCGGGATCGATGCCGGGGATGTAGTCGGAGCGGTCCAGGATCTCCTCGCGGACGGACCGCTTCATCCCTTTCAGCTTGGCGCCGAAGATGTAGTAGAACCCGCGGGAGGCGATCTCCGCGATATTGATCCTGTTGGACAGCCCTCTGTCGGCGACGAGGATGGTCTGGTCGGGCTTGAAGAGCGCGGCGAAGGAGTCCAGGGCGGCGAGCAGGGTCTTGCTCTCGGCGGTCTTGCCCGGGAAGAGTTCGTACCAGAGGGGCAGCCCCTCGCCGTCTGTGGCCAGCGCCAGCACGACCTGGGTCTCTTTGACCTTGTTGTCCTTGCTGAAGCCTGTCTGGCGGAGGTCGTCTTCCCTGAAACTCTCGAAATAGAGGGTGGTGACGTCGTAGAGCATGAGGGCGATCCTCCCTCCGCTCATCCGACGGGTCTTGTCGGCGATGATCTCTTTCACCAGTTTCTCCTTGTCGGCAAGATTGTCCATCATCCGGTAGATCCGGTCCTCCGATGCGGAGATATGCATCTTCTCCTTGAGGAAACGGGCGGTGGCGGATTTGCTGGCCGGGGCGACCACACGGCCGATGGCGCAGCCTTCCAGCATGTTCGTCTTGCCCCGCCCTTTGTCGCTGTTGCCGAAGATGAAATCCAGTCCCAGAAAGCGGTACATGGCACCGAGAATCTCCTTCGGTCCCTCGACGATGTGTTCCCGGTCCCGAAGTTTGCTCACATCGACCTGCGTTCCTTCAGGAACAGGGGCCTCCACATCACTGAGGTGGGGATGCTCGGTGTAGCTCTTTCCCTCCAGATTCAGCTGTCCGGGGTTTTCCATCTCGCGGATGATGGCCTCCCCGAGGCGGGTGAGTTCGGCGATCTGCTCGTCGGTGGCGGCGGTCCCCAGATGACGCACGATCTTCTGGCGGGGCTTGCCGTCCACGCGCCTGCTTTCGATGATCTGAACCGCCTTTTTGGGACTGTTGGGTGTGGATTTCGTTCTGACGTACATGAAGAGAGTGTAGCACGGGAGTCGGAAAAAGTCAATAGGGAATATTTTTAGGCACTACAAGTTGTCGCCAAAAAATAAACCCCTGGAAACACTGGATCCCCAGGGATTCGCGAGGGAAGTAGCGCGGAAGTCGGGAACAATCGCCGTGGCACAAAGCTGCCCCCTTTTGCCAAATTGCCCGTCCCTTTTGTTCTGCTCTTCGATTATCAGGAGTTTTCTACGCTCCAAGTCAATATTCGCCTCTTGCTCATTTTCAGCCATTTGCATAATACGCTCTGCACCATTCGATATTATGTCATTGTAATCTCTTAGCTTGCTTGGATGCGGAAGCGGCCCTTGGTGTAAACTTGAAAGTAGAAGAGCATTCTGCCCATTTTCTTCATCTTCGTTATTCCCACAACTATCGGCAAGAAACTCCTTACCACTGTGCTTCTTGCAGGACTTATCATCACCCTCAGTTTTATCATGAATCATTTAATTCTTGCCTTTTGCCCACTCTTTATTGGGTGTTCGCTTTGGTTGATGACTGTGTCGTCCATAATGCGCTTCAATATTCTTCCTGTTTCTCGAAAACTTTTTGAAGAGGAGAAGTCCTTGGTTGAAGGCATCTTCCTCATGCGCCTGATCCGGCTCTCTATACTTCTCATTGTTGGTTGCCCTGTTATTGAGAAGATGCTGACAAGACTGCTCTCAAGAATCTCTTTCTGGCGTTTCCTTGTCATTCCGGGCCCTCCTTCCTCTGCATTCAGTATAGCAGGTCAAAGAAATCTCTGAAGGTTATTTGATGGCACCTCAACAGCGGGATGGGTTCAGAGCTTTCCGCTATCGTTCTTGAGTTCCATCCAGATAATCCGTCCACCACTGAAAAGGTCAACCCGGATAAACAGGACTTTACATCAACTGTGCCAAGGGAGTGAACAAAAAATCCCGATGTTTCAAGGCTTCGTGGCTTCTGCCCTGAAACATCGGGGATTCCTGGTGGAGGCGCGGGGAATCGAACCCCGGTCCGACAGAGGCCGATCGTGGAAGCTCTACAGGCTTAGTTCCCGCTTTGGTGTCGGTCCGGCACTCCCGGGAACGGGATTGCCCAACCCAAGCTCCCTGATCTTAACCGGAAAGCCAGGAGCAGGGCTTCCCGGAGCAACCACCTTTTGTGACACTCACACTCCCACCGAGTGGTGCGGCGGGAGGGAGCGGGCTACATCAAACTATGCAGCCAGTGCGTAGTTGTCGTTGGCAACTATTTGTGATGCCGCTTGTTACGGGGTTGCGGCACCCCGACCTGCTCTTCCAGATCCTCCTTCTGCCGTCGAAACCAGTCGCCCCCATGGCCAACTGTCTATTCCTCGCCTTTCATACGGCGCTTTACCGCCCGATCCATCTGGCGTTTCGCGTCCCGCGAGGCGATGTCTTCCCGCTTGTCGTGGCGGGTTTTTCCCTTGGCGAGCCCCAGTTCCACCTTGGCCCACTTGTTCTGCTTGACGTACAGGGACAGAGGAATCAACGTCAATCCCCGCTCCTGAAGCTTTCCGATGAGGCGTCGTATCTGTTCCCGATGGACCAGGAGCTTTCTGTCTCGCAATGGTTCGTGGTTGTAGTAGGTGCCTTCCTTGTAGGGAGATATATGGATGTTTCTGAGCCAGAGCTCGTTGTCCACGACCCGTGCGTATCCATCCTTCAGGTTGACCCGCCCGTCGCGGATGGACTTGATCTCGGTACCTGTCAGTACCAGTCCAGCCTCGAAGCTCTCCAGTATGCTGTACTCATGCCGGGCTTTTCTGTTTTTGGCTACCAGTCGCTGTCCCATAGTGATCTCCAATGCGTATTGTACGCTTCCCGGTGGGGTACGTCAATATTTGTCAGTGCACCTGCCCTGTCCGAACATAGAAAAACAAACCCCAATAGAGCGGGGTTTGCTTTCTTTTGTCTTTGGTCGGGGCGAGAGGATTTGAACCTCCGACCTCCTAGTCCCGAACCAGGCGCGCTAACCAGCCTGCGCTACGCCCCGAGCGCGTTGTATTGTAGCAACCTCTCCGCGGTACGTCAATCACAAGCTCAGGTTGGTGGGGCCGATTGTGGCTTCCCCGAAAGACTCACTAAACCTGGATTCAGTAGTTGACCACAGACCGAATTCTGGTATAATCACCCCGAATGTCAAGGGAGGTTTACTTTTATGGACATAGGAAACCAGAGTTTCCGAATGAGACAGAGCCTTCAATCTGCAATCTCTGGGGAGCACAGCAACGGTGCCCCCTTCGGGCGGTTCTGCATATCCACAAGGCTGTACAGTCCCACCTGGTAACGCCGCAGGATTGTACCGGCGCTACCGACAGATCCTGCAGACCGCAGAGGCGGTCTTTTTTTATGCCTTCATAGAGACGAAAGGAGTCATGCCGATGGCTTATCTGCAGACAGCGAACGGAGCGCAGTGGAGCGGAGCGATCACCGGACCGACCGGGGTCACCGGGGAGCTGGTCTTTTCCACATCGCCTGTGGGGTATCCCCAGAGTGTCACCGACCCATCCTACTGCGGGCAGATCCTGGTCTTCGCCTTCCCCCTGACGGGGACCTATCCGGTGGACAGCAATCTGGAATCAGGGAGACCCTGGGTACGCGGCGTGGTGACGGGCACCTGTGACGACACAGCTTTCAAGCAGTGGCTCGCCGATTGGGGCATCCCGGTTCTGGAGAACGTGCCGACCCGGAGGGTTGTGGAACATATCCGTGAAGGCGGCACGGTCCGGGCCAGGATCGCCGGCGGGTCGACAGGGGGCACCGCAACAGCAAACCATCCATGTCCCGAAGGCAACCCCTACGTGGCAGAGACCAGCTGCGCCGAGGTCCAACGCTATCCGGGATCAGGCTGCCGTTTGGCCGTCATCGACTACGGGATCAAGGAGGGCATCCTCCGGTATCTCTCAGATCGCAGCGTGGAGGTCGTCCGCTTCCCCCACACTGTCACGCCGGAAGGGGTGCTGGCCTGTGATCCCGACGGGATCCTGCTTTCCAACGGCCCAGGCGATCCCCGCTTTCTCCGGGAAGAACGGGAAACGGTCAAAGGCCTTCTCGGGGCACGCCCTCTCCTGGGCATCTGTCTGGGACACCAGCTGCTGGCGCTGGCCTGCGGCGCCGACTCCAGGAAGCTCCCCTTCGGCCACCGCGGCGCCAACCATCCGGTGGTAGACTGCGCCTCCGGCCGGGGTGTTGTCACCAGTCAGAACCACGGATACGAGGTGGTCGCCGACTCGCTCGCCGGAACGGGCCTGTCCGTCTCCCACCGGCATCTTTCCGACAACACCGTGGAAGGTGTGGTCCACCCCGCCTACCGGGCACGGGGTGTGCAGTTCCATCCCGAAGCGTCTCCGGGGCCCACGGAGGGCCGCTGTATCCTTGACGATTTCCTGGCATCCATCTCGGAAAGGGAGGGTTCCTATGTGTAAGGCAGACCCGGCCACGATTTCGTCGGTGCTGGTCATCGGCTCGGGACCGATCCAGATCGGTCAGGGTGCGGAGTTCGACTACTCGGGGAGCCAGGCCTGCCGGGTACTCCGGGAGGAGGGGGTGCGGGTCATCGTCCACAACTGCAATCCCGCCACCATACAGACCGACCGGAGTTCCGCCGACGCCGTCTACTTCCGTCCCCCTACGGAGGAGGCGGTCGTTGATATCCTGCAGCGGGAAGAACCCGACGGGGTGATCGCCACGATGGGCGGCCAGCATGCACTGAACCTCCTGGTTTCTCTGGAAGAAAAGGGCCTATGGGAAGAGCATGGCGTGCGAATCCTCGGAACCGGTGCGGAATCCGTGCGGAACGCCGAAGGACGGCTTGCCTTCCGGACCGCCATGCAGCAGGCAGGGCAGCCTGTGGTGGAAAGCACCTACGTCAACAATACAGAGGAGGCCATCGCCTTCGCGGCGGAAACAGGCTATCCCGTGGTGGTACGCCCCGATTTCACGCTGGGCGGCCACGGCGGCGGCACCGCCTCCTCTCCGGAAGAGCTGCGGACGCTCGCGGAGCACGGACTGGCCGTATCGCCGACCCGCCAGGTTTTGGTGGAACGCTGTCTCAACGGATGGCGGGAGGTGGAATACGAGATGATCCGGGACGGCTCGGGAAACGCCCTCTGCGTCTGCACCATGGAAAACATCGACCCCATGGGTGTCCATACCGGAGACAGTGTGGTGGTGGCGCCGAATCTCACGCTGACGGACCGCCAGAACCACAGGTTACGCCAGGCGGCGCTGGATATCGTCAACCATCTGGACATCCGCGGCGCCTGTAATGTCCAGTTCGCCCTCCACCCCGACGGCGGCAGCTACCATGTGATCGAGGTGAACCCCCGGGCCAGCCGTTCCAGCGCACTGGCGAGCAAGGCCACAGGCTACCCCATCGCCCGGATCGCCACCAAGATCGCTCTGGGCCGTGGCCTGACGGAGCTCACCAACCCGGTCACCGGCGTTTCCAGCGCGCTGGCCGAACCGGCGCTGGACTATGTGGTGGTCAAGATCCCCCGCTGGCCCTTCGACAAGTTTCCCCGCGCTTCCACCAGGCTGGGGACGAGCATGAAGGCCACCGGCGAGGTGATGGCCATGGGGACAACCGTTGTGGAAGCGCTCCAGAAGGCCTTCCGCTCCCTGGAACTCCCCCTGCGCCTCACCGACAGGCTCTCCAGTGTCCCGGCCAGGGAGATCGAGGAGGGAGCGGCCACGCCTTCACACAAGCGTCTGCTCTACGTGACGGAGCTCCTCCGGCGGGGCTACAGCCCTATGGAGATCCGCGGGTGGACGGGCATCCAGCCCTACTTCCTCCGGCAGCTGGCCAAACTGACGGAATGGGAACACCGCTGGTCGGACGGACCACCTTCACCAACACGCTTCAGGGAAGGCAAGGCACTGGGCGTCGGCGATGCGGCCATGGCCGCTCTGAAGGGTGTCACCGAAGACGACATCCGGACAGAGCGAAAGAAACACGGCATCCCCACATTCCAGCCTGTGGACACCTGCGCGGCGGAGTACCCGTCGGCCACCGGCTATCTCTACGGCACCCACCTCCTCCACGCGCCCGGGGAAACGGGAGAGAGCGCAGACCGCCATGACGGGGAGAGCGTAGTGGTCCTCGGTTCCGGACCGATCCGTATGGGACAGGGGCTGGAGTTCGACTACTGCTGTGTCAAGGCTGTGGAAGCGCTCCAGAAGATCGGATACCGGCCGATCATGGTGAACAACAACCCCTCCACGGTCAGTACGGATTTCGACATCACCCCTGTCCTCTACGCAGAACCTGTCACCTACGAGGATGTGATGGATATCGTGGAACGGGAGCACCCCCTGGGTGTGTTCGGTTCCTTCGGGGGACAGACGGCACTGAAGGTGGCCAGGGCGCTCGACACAAGCGGTGTGCCGCTTCTCGGCAACAGCGCCGCTGTGGTCGATATCGCCGAGGACAGGAAGCAGTTCGCCCGGCTGCTTGACGATCTTGGTATCCCACAGCCCGCAAGCGATACAGCCACTGCAGCCGACGAAGCTCTGGACAAGGCGGAACGGCTCGGATTCCCGCTGATGGTACGGCCGAGCTACGTCATCGGCGGACGGGCGATGCGCGTGGTCCGTTCGCCGGCCGAGCTGGAAGGCTATCTCACCGAAGCCGTAGAGGCCAGTGAAGACCATCCGGTGCTGCTGGACTCCTTTCTGAAGGGGGTGGAATTCGAGATCGACGCGGTCTGCGACGGAGCGGACATCCACGTCCCGGCCATCATCGAACATCTGGATCCGGCGGGGGTGCACTCCGGCGACAGCATCGCCATGCTCCCCGCACTCTCCCATAAGGCGCTGCACAGCACCATGATCGCCTACGTCAGGGCCATCTCGGAACGGCTCGGCCTCAAGGGGCTCCTCAATGTGCAGTTCATTGTCAACGAGGGGACGGTGTATGTCATCGAGGCCAACCCCCGGGCGAGCCGGACGGTGCCGATCATCTCCAAGGTGACCGGCGTACCGATGGTGGAGCTGGCGGTCCGCGTCGCCATGGACGAACCGCTGCGCCGGCTGACACAGGAGACCGGCCCGGTGGAATGCGGAAACTGTGCCGTAAAGGTGCCCGTCTTCTCCACGGCACGTCTGGAAGGCGTAGAGGTTGCCGCAGGGCCCGAGATGCGCTCCACCGGCGAATCCCTGGGGGTAGCCTCCTCCATGGGCGACGCGCTGGCCGATGCTTTGGAGGGCGCCGGCTGGAAACGCTCCGCGATCAACGGCGTGCTTTTCTCCGCCTCGGAAGAAAGCAAGCAGGATGTCCTGCCGCTGGCTTCGTCGGCTCTGGACTATGGCTGGGAGGTCTACGCTACAGCGGGGACGGCGGCGCTGCTCGAACAGTGGGGTCTGGAAGCGACGAAAACCCTGGAAGACGGCACGGCGGTCGCCGGCTGTATACGGAACGGGGAGATCGGCCTGGTGGTCAACATCCCCAGGCAGGGCAACGACAGCTCTACAGCGGGATTCCGCCTCCGCCGACTCGCCGCCGAGTGGGGGGTTCCCTGCATCACCTCCATGGAGGTGGCGCGGGCCGTGTTCCCGGCCCTTTCCAAACGGAACGGAAGGTGTGGACCAAAAGCGGCATGAGTAATCCTTGTTCTGTTGTTGTCAAGCCCCGGGAAAGCCATTACAATACAGGTACCGACAAGTGCATACAGTAGACCTTCGACCTGTAGCGCCTCTCCGAGGGGCTGCGGGCGATAGGTGGCAGGAGCGATCCTGTCGCCCGCCGTGTTTTGCAAAGAAGGGGACCCGACAAGTGGGTCCCCTTTTGTTGTACCCAGGCACAGAAAGGACAGTATGGGTGCGCATTTTTGCGCAGGGCAAACGGTTGTACAAACATCCGTTCGATACTTCTTAGGGGGGACAAGTGTGATCGACAAGATGAAACTGCTCAAGGAATGGGACTACGAAGCGGTCGATGCAGACAGAGGCTATACGGGCAAAACGCTCTACCTCAATGTCGGCGACCAGCGTATGGAGGAAAAGCCCGTCACCGATGAAATGAAAGAGAAATTCGTCGGCGGCCGGGGTTTCGATCTCAGGCTGCTCTGGGACGCCGTCAACGAGAACACCAAGTGGGACAGCCCGGAAAACGAGATCGTCATCTCCGGCGGTCCGCTCTGCGGGATCACCCAGTATCCGGGAACGGGCAAGTACTACGCCGCGTTCATCTCTCCGCTTTCCAACCAGGTCTACGACAGCAACTCCGGCGGCCACTTCGCCCCGCTCCTCAAGTTCGCCGGCTACGACGCGCTGGAGCTGCAGGGGAAATCCGACCGGGACATCGTCGTCTTCATCGACGGCGACAACGGTAAGGTTCAGATCTACGAATCGCCCTTCGGTGACGATGTCAATGCCTATACCGTCACCAAACCGCTCCACGAATACTTCGCCGGCAACGAAAACGAACTGCGCTTCGTCTCGGTCATCTCCGCCGGACAGGCCGCCAACCACAGCTACTGGGGCTGCCTGAACACCAGCTTCTACGACGTGAAACGCAAGGACTTCCGCCTCAAGCAGGCCGGCCGCGGTGGCGGCGGAACGGTCTTCCGGGACAAGAAGATCGCCGCCCTGGTGGTCCGGAAGCGCAACTGGACCGGTCAGAGCACCGGCCCCGAGGATCCCCAGGAACTCCAGAAACCCGGCGCCAAGATCAACAAGGAGATCTTCACGCTGGACAACAAGATGAACCAGATGCGCAAAGTGGGGACCACGCACCTCAACCAGATCATGAACACCTACCACCTGCTCCCCACCAATAACTACAAGTACGGCCAGCATCCCGACGCCTGGAGGATGAGCACCGACCACTACAAGCGGCTCTTCACCCAGAACATCCCCGACGGATGCTGGATCGGCTGCACGCTGGCCTGCGCCCACGGCGTGGACCACTTCAAGCTCCAGACCGGCCCCTGGAAGGGCAAGGAGGTTCTGGTGGACGGTCCCGAGTACGAGACCGCCGCAGGCCTGGGCTCCAACATCGGCATCTTCGACCCCTTCTGGACCATCGAGGCCAACTTCTACGCCGACCATTACGGCATGGACACCATCTCCCTCGGTACGGGACTGGCCTTCGTCTGCGAGTGCTACGAGAAGGGCTTCCTCAACAAGGAGATCACAAACGGCCTCAATCTCAACTTCGGCCAGATGGACGACCTCATGGAGCTCATCCACCGCATGGGCGAAGGAAAAGACGAGTTCGCCAAGGAAGCCGCCAAGGGAATCAAGCACTTCAGCGAGACTGTCATCGAGAAGTACGGCGCGCCCCGCGAGATCGTGGAGAAGTTCGCCATGCAGGGCCAGGGCGTGGAGGTCTCCGAGTACGTCTGCAAGGAATCGGTGGCCCAGTGGGGCGGCTTCTTCCTGACGCTGAAGGGCCCCCAGCACGACGAGGCCTGGCTGATCTTCATGGACCGGGTCAACAAACAGCTCCCCACCTTCGATGACAAAGCCGAGGCGCTGCATTACTTCCCCAACTTCCGGACCTGGTTCTCCCTGGTGGGCCTCTGCAAGCTGCCCTGGAACGACATCGAACCGGCGGACAACAAGACGAAATACCCGCCCCAGGATGCCGCCAAGGTACCCGAGCACGTTGACAACTACGTCCGCATCTTCAAAGCCGTGACCGGACGGGACTTCGACAAGGACGAGATGATCAGGCAGGCCGAGCGGGTGTACAACTACCAGCGCGTCTTCCAGCTCCGTATGGGCAGGGGGACACGGGCGGACCACAATATCCCCGACCGCGCCCTGGGACCCGTCTTCTACGAGGAATGGATGGCCCGTGCCAAGTACTACGACGAGGAGCTCGAAAAGGCCGGCATCGATCCCGAAGGCCTGAGTGTGGAGAAGAAGATCGAGAAGCTTCAGGAGCACCGCCACAAGGAGTGGGAGAAGCTCAAGGACGCCGTCTACAAACGCCGCGGCTGGGACAGAAACGGCATCCCCACCCTCGAGAAGCTGCAGGAGCTCGGCATGGACCTCCCCGAGGTCGTTGAGGTTGTCAAAGCCAAAGCGAATCCGGAGGACAAGTTCGAGGACTGATGATCACCGTGAACACGGAGCCCATGGAGTGGCGTCCCGGCATGACCGTCAAGGACGTCCTGAAAGAAAAGGAGTATACCTTCCCCCTGGTGGGGGTGTGGATCGACGACGAACCCGTCCACCGGGACGACTTCCCTCATACGGAGGTCCCGGACGGAGCGAAGGTACAGGTGATCCACTCCATCAGCGGAGGGTAAGAACCGCACCAGACAGCGCAGCAATCAACGAGGCCGGGGGATGATCCCCCGGCCTCGTTTTCGCTGTTTCTCAAACATCCGGCAACGGTCACCCTTCGGAGCGGCGCCCGCGACGTGAGGCAGAAAAAGACCTCAGGCGTGGCCGTCCTTCCACTCCTGCTGCCAGGGAAGATAGCCCTTTGCTCCCGGAGCGGCGCTGCAGGGGATCTCCGTCCATCCCCATGGCGTGACGAGCAGCGCCCGGATCTCAACCCCGCGCCGGGCCAGTTCCAGCAGATGCCGCTGGTAGCGCATGACGTCGCCGGCGATCCAGTTGTCGCAGAGCAGCCAGACCTTCTTGCATCTCCCCTGCGAAAAGAGCGCCGCATGGTCGACAGCCATCCGCAGCCCTTCGTCGACGTCCATCGGCCCAAGAGCCAGGACCACCGCCTCCCTCTGGCCAATCCCCTCCGAAGGAGGCAACAGATCCGCGTAGGATGTGACCCAATCTATCTTGCCCAACAGCGACTCGGGATCGCCCTGGAAACGGCGCTCACCCATGCCGGGAAGCTCGTCCTCCGAGAGGAACCCATCCTGTACCGTATTGGTGATCATCCATTCCTGAACCTGCGCAACGAGAGATCGTATATAGGGAGGACATTCGGGACCTTCCATCGCCCGGAGCACCTGCCCCACCGTCAGCTGCTCCTCATCGCGGCCGTCGTTGCGGTTCTTTCCGTTCATCCTGTGGCTCATGCTGTATCCCTCCCTCACCCGTAGGTGTTCCACATGCAGGATACCACACCTGCCTCGTCTCCAGCTACCGTTGAGACTACGGACATTGGACAAAAAGCACATCCTCCCTGTACTATTCTGAATGTCATGTTCAGGAAGAGCCGCCAAGCCTGAACACCATACAGACAAGGAGTGGTCCCGATGCAACCGTCCGTACTCCGCGCCAACAGCAGTATTCTCCTGATGATCGACATGCAGGCCAAGCTCCTCAACGCTCTGCCGGCCAGAGAGGAGCTCATCGAGGAAACGGAGGTTCTGCTCAAATGCTGTTCCACCCTGGGTGTCCCCGTGCTCGCCACGGAACACTATCCCAAGGGATTGGGAGCGATCGATGCAGACCTTGCCAAAATCCAGGGAGTGACGGAGCACACCTTCGAGAAGATCCACTTCTCCTGCTGCGACGAGCCCGGCTTCCTGGAGGAACTGGCGGACTTCGAGCGCAACCAGGTCATTGTCTGCGGGATTGAAACCCATATCTGCGTGTACAATACGGTTATGCAGCTGCTGCAGGAAGGGTACACGGTAGCCGTGGTGGCCGAAGCGATCCGAAGCAGGAACTGGGAGTACGCCGAATACGCCGCCGACGGCATGCTGAGCGCGGGGGCCGCCGTTCTCCCCCTCGAATCGGTGGTCTACCAGCTTCTCGGAAAGGCGGGGACACCGGAATTCAAAGAGGTGCTCGCCATGATCAAGGAAAGGGCATAACAAAAACGTGACAGACTATCCGCTCCAATTTCTCCGGTTCCTGGGCACCTCCGGCGGACGCTTCACGATGCTCCACCAGGAACGTGCCTCCGGGGGGCTCTGGCTGCAGTCCCGGGGGTCCGCAGCGGTGATCGACCCGGGACCCGGAGCGCTTGTGCAGATCCACAGAGCCAGACCACAGCTCGCCCTCGAAGCAATCAACGCCCTCCTGCTGACGCATCGACATCTGGACCACAGTACGGATGTCAACGTCATCGCCGAAGCCATGACCGGCGGCGGTTTCAAGAATCAGGGGGCAGCCGTGCTGCCCGGGGACGCCCTCGACGAAAGCGAACCGATTCTTTTCGCCTATCTGCAGAGGCGCATCCGTCGCCTGCTGACCTGGGAGAACACCCAGCCCGTCACGCTCCGGCGGGACACAACGGTAACGCCCCATCTGCTCATCCATCACGGCGTGGAATGCTACGGACTGATCTTCGATCTCGCCCACGGAACGCGACTGGGGCTGATCAGCGACACCCGCTTCTTCCCGGGACTGCCTGCGCTCTTTGCGGGCTGCACCACGCTTATCGTGAATGTCACCTTCTCCAAACAGAAACCGGGCTACGACCATCTCTCCTTCGACGATCTCGGCCCGATCCTCGAGGAGGCCGCTCCACGACTCGCCATCGCGACCCACTTCGGCCGCGGCGCCCTGCGGGACAACCCCGACGAGCTGGTGCGGCGTTTCCGGAAAGAAGGACGGGAGGTGCTCGCCGCCGCCGATGGAATGGTGGTGGATCTCGAAAGCCACCGCCGGGTACAATAGAGGGACCCGGCCACAGAGGAAACAGCGACAAAGCAACCCATCAAAGGAGGATGGAAATGCCCTATATCGCCAAGAGAGCTCGTGAAGGAAAGACCGGCATCTTCGCCCAGGTGGACAGCTGGGTCCGCGAGGCGGCGGAAACCCGGGACGACCTCGTTCATCTCGGTATCGGCAGCCCCAACAGGATGCCGGCGTCGCATATCCTCGACGAGCTGGTCACCGCCTGCCGCCGCGAGGGCAACTACAAGTATCCCTTTATCCACCAGGCGCTCCCCCGGGCCATCGCCGACTGGTACAGCGACCGTTTCGGCGTACGGCTGGATCCGGACAGCGAGGTGCTGCCCCTGTGGGGAACCCAGGAGGGGCTCTCCCATCTCCCGCTGGCCCTGATGGAACACGGCGACAGCTGCCTGCTCCCCGATCCTGGGTACCCTATCTACCACTACATGCCCACCGTGGTGGATGGAGAGGGCATCCCCTTCTCTCTGCTGGAGTCAACGGGCTTCATGCCCGATTTCGACGCCATCGACGCGGAGTCGGCCCGGAAGGCCCGCTTTCTGCTGCTCAACTACCCCAACAATCCTCTGGGCAAGGTGGCCCCTCCGGAGGTGCTGGAACGTGCGGTGGCCTTCTGCCGGGAACACGACCTTCTGCTGGTCTACGACAACGCCTACTGCGAGCTCACCTACGACGGTCGGCGTGCCCCAAGCGTGCTCCAGGTGGAGGGCGCCAGGGAGTGGGCTGTGGAGTTCAACTCCTTCTCCAAGACCTTCAACCTCGCCGGGATGCGGGTGGGCTTTATGGTCGGCAACCCGGCAGTGGTGGGCGCCCTGAAGCAGCTCAAGGGAAACATGGACTACGGACTCTTCCGACCGGCTCAGGAGGCCGCTGTAGCGGCCCTGACCAATCCGAAACGCGATGAGGTCATCGCAGGGGTCAGGCAGCTCTATCAGGACAGGCGGGACGCCTTCATCGCGGCGGCCTCGGAAGAGGGATGGGAGATCGAACCGCCGGAAGGAAGCATGTTCATCTGGGCCAGGGTGCCGGGAAGCGGCGACGACGTGGCCTTCACCTCCTTCTGCATCCGGGAGGCCGGGGTCGCCGTCACCCCGGGGAGCGGGTTCGGTCCCAGCGGCAGGGGCTATGTGCGGATCGCCCTCGTCGAGGAGATCCCCACACTCCGTCAAGCAGCAAGACGTATCGGAAGGGCGCTCTCGAGCTGGGAGAGGGAACGCTCGCAAGCACGGTAAGCCTATGGAGGTGACCCTATGATCATGAACAGGATGCGTGCCCTGGAACTCCACAGGAAGGCACGCGGAAAGATCCAGGCCTATCCGACGATCAACGCCAACACCGAGGAGGACATCGCCCTCGCCTACGTACCTGGAAGCATCGTCGCCGCCGAGGAGATCCAGAAAGACCCGGAGCAGAGCTTCGAGTATACCGGGCGGAGCAACCGAATCGCCGTGATCTCCGACGGAAGCGCCATCTTTGGGCTCGGCGACGTGGGCCCCCTGGCCGCACTTCCCGTCATTGAAGGCAAGTGTCTGCTCTTCAAGCTCTTTGGGGACATCAACGCGCTCCCGCTCTGCCTGGACTGCAACGACCCCGATAACATGGCGCTGGTAGGGCGTACCATCGCACCGAACTTCGGAGCCATCAACGTGGAGGACGTCTCCAGCCCCAATACCTTCACCCTGGTTCGGGAGCTGCAGAGCCGGATCGATATCCCCGTTTTCTGCGACGACCAGCACGGCACGGCGGTGGTCACCCTCGCCGCACTGAAGAACGCTCTGGAAATCGTGGGAAAGAATCTCGAGGAGACAACCATCGCCCTGAGCGGTGCCGGCGCGGCGGGGATCGCCACAGCGGAGCTGCTGATCGCCGCCGGGGCCAGGAACATCATCATGGTGAACGCCAACGGGATCCTCGACGAGGAAAACATGCGGATGAACCACATCCAGGAGGACCTCTCCAAGCGGCTCAATCCGGAACAGCGGAAGGGACATCTGAAGGAGGCCATGAAAGGCGCCGACATCTTTATCGGGCTCTCAAGAGGGGGAATCGTCACCCAGGAGATGGTATCCTCCATGGCGGAGCGGCCGATCGTGTTCGCACTGGCGCTCCCCGATCCCGAAATCATCCCCGAGGAGGCCATCGCCGGCGGCGCCGAGATCGTCGGGACCGGCGGTTTCGAGGAATCGGCCAATCCGATCCCCAATCTCCACTCCTCGCCGCCGATCCTGCGGGGAGCACTGGACATACGCGCCACGACGCTCACGGAGCACATGTTCCTCGCCGCCGCCACCTCGCTGGCAAGCCTGGTGGACCGGAGACGACTCTCTCCGCAGCATATCATGCCCGATCTCTTCTGCGACGAGGTGGCGCCCCGCGTGGCGGAGGCCGTCGCCCAGGCAGCCGTGGCCGACGGCGTCGCGACCAGGCCGCTCAAGGAAGGCGTCGTGTACGACCAGACCTGGCAGCGGATCTACGGCGCCACCATGTCGCGGATCTGAGGCCCTTCATTGCTGCACTGGAGAACGTGACCGCTCGTAGTCAAGCAGACGCTGTTTGAGGGGCGTACCTCTGGGCCCGCCGTAGCCCCGGAGGTCGCCCTTCGTTCCGATCACCCGGTGACAGGGGACAAAGAGCGGCCAGGGGTTGGCGCGCATGACAGCCCCGACGGCCCGGGCGGCGCGGGGCGACCCGGCAGCTTCGGCAAGCCCTTTGTAGCTTTCTGTTCTCCCAAAGGGGATCTGCAGGGCCTCGCGGTAGACCGCTGCGGTAAAGGGTTTCACCGGCTTCGTCGCCAGCAGCACCGCCCCGGGGAGTTCGCCGGCCCAGACCCGCCGCCAGGCCCTTTCCAGCCACCCCGGAAGCGGCAGGTCATCGCTTTCGCCCCTATCCTCCGCCCGGGACAGGGCCTCCACGGCATGAAGCCCCTTCTCGGACCACCAGAGCCGCCACCGGCCCACCTCACCCTCCACTGTCGCGGCTGAGCAGGGCTTCCCTTCCGGTAGATACAGGATGGAGCATCCGGAACCATTCAGGACAGGCACCGCCTCCCGGTGGTTCACGACCATACCCCCCATCTTGCAACGAACAGAAGCGTTCCCAGCACGGTAACATAGAGAGAGTGGCGCTCGCTGGTCCAGAGCACACCCTGGACAACAGCCCCCTGCAACGCCGTTCCAAACCGCCGGAAGGAAGGAATGAGGGCCGGCGTCTCCGCGGCGTAGGCGTGGTAGACCTCTCCGAAGCGGCGGCCGAGAAAGCGTTCCTCTTCGGGGATGATCAAAAGACCGTAGAGCACCAGAAAGACCAGAGCGAAGCAGACCATCCCGATCATGGTGGCCGACATCACCGCCCAGCCGAGGCCGATCAGACCGTTGCCGAGATAGAGCGGGTTCCGCACCAGTGCGTAGGGACCCCAGGTGACCAGCTGCGGCGCTTTCAGCTCCTCGCCCCGGTAGACACCGATGACAGCGGCGGCCCAGAAACGCAGTCCCTGTCCCGCGCAGACTAACGGCAGCCCCGCAAGGAGCGAGATCACCGTCGGACGCGCCAGCACCAGCAAAAGGAGGAAACAGAGGGTCCACACCCCTCCCCGAAGCTTGAAGGCCTTTCGGCCCAGGGATTCCCTACCGCCCCCATGCATCGTCCGCCCCCCCAGCCCTTCTGGCCTTGGCATTGCACCGGCTGTCATACCGCCGGCGCCTGAGAATCAGTCGGGCGGCCTCCCCGAGATGGCGGGCGACAAGCATCGGATAGGGCACGGGCCGCATCCTGGAACGCAAACGCCGATGGGTGACGGCACCCTTACCGGTCGCCACAAGTACGGAGGGGAGGCCGAGACGACGGGCCAGCAGCATGTCCGGGACGCCGTCGCCGACAACCCAGCTGCCCCGGAGGGTGACGGGATGTCGGGCGGCGGCCTCCAGGGGCATGCCTGGTTCGGGCTTCCGCCTGCGGGGAGGGGAAAGGAAGGGTTTCCGTGACGGCGGGTGGGGACAGTGGAGCATGGCCTCCCACTCCACGCCTCCCTCGCGGAAGCGGCGCCGCAGCTCCCGGTGGGTTTCACCGACAAAGCCTTCGGAGAAGAACCCCCGGCCGATTCCGCTCTGGTTGGTGACCAGCACCAGCGCATACCCCGCCTGCCTGAGGGAGGCCAGAGCCCGGGCGGCGCCGGGGAACACCGTGAGGTTGTCGAGGGTATCCAGGTACAGCACATCCTCGATGATCGTGCCGTCCCGATCGAGAAATACGGCGGGTCGTCTACTGGACCTTTCCACTGCTCATCTCCATGAGCGCATCGATATAGGGACCGAGGTGTCCTATCGAGGGCTTGACCTCCTCTCTGAGGCGGAAGGAGAGCTCGAAGAACTTCCCTTCCTCCAGAGCGGGCACCGCCTCCTGAAGGACTGCAGCGAGCTTCTTCCTGGTGGGTGCGAACTCGCCGTCGAGCACCTCGCTGTCGTCGATACCGAGGAGCTTCTGGGTATTCTCCAGCACCTGGAGCACCCAGCTCACCCCTTCGGTGGCCTGCTGGAGCTTTTTGAGTCCCTCTTCCTGCTCCTCGGCTTCGAAATGATCGGCGATCTCGTCAAAGCCCTTCTGAAGCGGTTCCAGATAGGCCTTGCTGCTTGCCAGGGAATCCTGGATCAGCTCCCGGACGTTCCGGGTCTTCACCGACAGCTCCTGGCCTCCTGTGGCCGAAAGAAAGACGTCGGGTTCCATGGCCTCCCCATCGAGCGTTACCTCCACGGGGACACACTGCTTCCTCTTCAGGTCGCTGTTGAGCGCCCTCCAGAGCTGTTCCTTGTCGGCCGGGTCCACACCCTCCGGCACAACCCATTCCTCATGATCTACCAGTATTCGCAAGGGTTTCCCTCCTTCATTCCATACGCAACGGCAGCGCAATCCCCGGGGGCTACCCGCACAGCGCGTCTTCAATCAACGCACAGAGGGTGTGTCCCCAGAGAATGTGCACCTCTTGAATCCGGGGGGTCTTCTCTGAGGGAGCCTGGAGCAGGATATCGCACAGGGGCGCCATAGCGCCGCCGGTTCTCCCGGTAAGGCCGATGGTGGCCACCCCCTGCCGCCGGGCCGTTTCAAGCGCCGCCAGGACGTTTGGGCTGTCCCCGCTCGTAGAGAGGGCCACCAGGGCATCGCCATCCCCGGCCAGTGCTTCGAGCTCCCTGGCAAAGAGCCGGTGGAATCCCATGTCGTTGGCCACAGCTGTTACGGTGCTCGCGTTGGTCCCCAGAGCCAGCCCGGCCAGTGCCCGTCTGGCTCTGGCGAAACGCCCCTCCAGTTCGGCGGCCAGATGCTGCGCGTCCGCCGCGGAGCCGCCGTTTCCGCAGAAGAATACCGTTCCCCCCGCTTCAAGCACGGCAATCAGCCGCTTTGCCGCAACAGCAAGCCTTGGCGCCGCCGAACCGGCCGACTCCCTGTAGACAGCCGCCGCCTCGTTCAGGATCTTCCGTACCGTCGCTTCCATAGCCGCCCCTCCACCTGCGTGACCTCGGTCATTGTACCATGCCGCAGGTCGTCGTCCCGCGTTCAAGCAGAAGGCGCCCCACTCCGATACAGGGAGCGGAGGTTTTCTCGATTGAGACCTCCTGGTATGTTGCTACGTTGGGAACACAAGGGGGGACAGCCATGTCCGGGTACGACGAACCGATGTTCCAGATGCCTGGAATCAGCAGCGGTATACAGTGGGGCGACATGATCGACGAGATCATGAATGCCGCCCGCGCACCGAAGGAGCAGTGGGAAGACGAAAAAGAGGAACTGCAGCTGGAAAAGAGTCTCTTCCAGGAGTTTGACCAGTCGCTGGACAACCTGCGGAGCACGCTGAGCACCCTGAAACGGGAAGGGACCTACAACACGAAGCAGGCCGAGTTCACCACCCTCAGCCCGGCGGGCACCGACAGCAACGCCATCATGACCGCCGAAGCGGAGCCCGGGGCGGCCATCGGACAGTGGGACATCCAGGTCAACCAGGAAGCCATCGCCAAAAAGCGCATCGGAACCCAGTTTCCTTCCTCAAGCGACCCCCTGGAAGAAAGCGGCACGCTCCGTATCCACGTGGGCGCCCAGTGGGCGGAGATCGATGTGGCCACCTCGGACTCGCTCCAGGAGATCCGCAACAGCATCAACCAGGCCCGCGGACCCGGGGGATCGCCGCTGGCGGTGGACGCCGAGATCATCGACGGCCGGCTGGTGCTGACGAGCTCCCAGACCGGCCTCGGCAGCGTCTCCCGTGACACCGACGCGCTGGTCCGGTCCGGCGAGGGCTACGACTACGTACCGCTCAAGGCGGGAGGCGACACGATCGATCCGGCCGCCTCCACACCGGATATCAGCGAGATCAGCTACGGCGACACCACCTACACCGAAGCCGACGGCGACTTCACCTTTGACGAGAGTACGGGAAAGATCACCTGGAGCGCCGCCGATGCTCCTCCAGAGGGCGCCACCTATGTCGTCGAGTACGCCAGTTCCTACGAAACCTATGACAACGTCTTCTATCTGGAGGATTCCTCCGGTACACTGGTCAGCGACCTCGGGCTCGACGCCGGGGGCGACCAGATCATCGAGGCCCAGGACGCCGATCTGACGGTCAACGACGTCACCAACATCAGCCGCTCCAGCAACGAGATCGACGATCTGATCGACGGCGTCACCCTCAACATCCAGGGCGCGGGCGAGGTCCGGATGGACATCACTCAGGACCTGGAAGGCGCCGTGAAGGGCATCCAGAGCTTCGTGGAGAAGTACAACGAGACCATGGAGTGGATCAACATCCGGGTCTCCGAAGAGCGGGTGGACAACCCCGAGGAGGACTACGAGAAACGGCTGGGGCTCCTGCGGGGGGAACCGATCCTCTGGCAGACCAAATCGCAGCTCCGGCAGAGGCTCTCCAACCCTGTGGAGCTGGCCGGCCCATTCCGGACGCTGTCGTCCATCGGCATCACCACCGTCTCCACGGACTACGGCAAGAGCGGCAAGCTGGAGTTCGACTCCGACAAATTCATGGAGGCCATGACCCCAGGCGGCACGGCCCTCCACGACCAGTGGATGACCGACCAGTTCTCCGACACCACCGGTGAGATCCAGCCGCTCAGCGGCGCCGAGTTCTCCGGCGGCACCTTCTACATCGGCGTCGGCACCCAGAGCGGCGCGGTGACGGCCGCTTCCGACGATTCGCTCTCCACCCTGGTGGACCGGATCAATCAGGCCACCGACAGCACCACCGGCGAGGATCTGGCGGTCAATGCCTCCATCATCGACAACCGGCTGGTCATCCGGAGCGATGAAACCGGCGAGGAGAACGCCATCTCCTTCACAGACACCGACGGCGTGCTCTCCCAGCTGGGGATCGATGTCTCCGACCCCGACGACACGGAGCACCATATCGCCCCCGACCAGTCCTCCGCCTACGTGACGGAGCTGATGACCACAGCCATGGGCAACCTGGACACCTACCTGGGCTTCATGGTGGACAGCGCCCCCATCGAGATAGGCAGCGAGACGGCCCCGAAGGGCCGGGTCCCCAGCGAAATCAAGTTCATCGAAAACCGGATCGACGACATCGACGAGCGGATCGCCGATTTCGAGAACCGGATGGCCGTCAAGGAGCGCGGTCTCTGGGAGCAGTTCTCCCAGATGGAGCAGGCCCTGGCCTCTATCAATGAACAGTACAAATATCTGGCCAGCACCACCGGCATGATGAGTGGCATGGCCCAATCCGCATCCAGTTCGGGATAGGCCGCGCATCTCCGCAACACGGCACAAAACGCCCGGGCGACTCCGCATCACACGGAGGCACCCGGGCGTTTTCTCATGCCCTGTTCTCGGCGGACCGGTGCCTGGCGGCTACCTCTGCAGCGCCTCCGGGGAGACCTGGGGCAGTCCTACCTTCCAGGCCAGTACGGCGGCCTGGGTTCGGTCACGGAGCTCCAGCTTCTTCAGCACATGGCTGACGTGGTTTTTGACGGTCTTTTCGGAGAGCACCATCTTGCTGGAGATATCGGCGTTGCTCATCCCCTGGGCGAGCCAGTAGAGGACCTCCTTCTCCTTGGGCGTCAGCTCGACAAAGAGATCGGCCTCTTCCTTCCGTTTGTGGAAGGAGGTCAACAGCCTGCCGGCTACCTGGCGGTCCACATAGGGCTCGCCCCGGGCTACGGAACGGATGGCCGAAAGCAGCTCGATCATTCCGGAAGCCTTGAGGATATAGCCCTGGACACCTACAGCGGAGAGAGAAGAGAGATGCTCCTCGTCGCTGTAGGCTGTTATGGCTATGAACTTGAGATCCCGGCGAGCCTTCAGCTCCTTCACTACCTGGATACCATTCATGTTGGGCATGCTCACATCGAGAAGCAGGATATCGGGATCCGTCTTCTGCACAACCTTGATGGTTTCGAATCCGTCACCGGCCTCCCCGACGACCTCGATATCGGCTTCCAGCTCCAGCAACTTCTTCAGGCCGTCACGGAACAGGCGGTGATCATCCGCCAGAACCACCCGTATCTTCACCATTCCCTACACCTCCAGCAGCGGCAATTCCACACTCAACTTGGTGCCGAATCCGTATTTGCTCTCCACCTGCAGCGTTCCCTTGGCAAGGTGCGCCCGCTCCCTCATATTTCTCAATCCATAGGAGCCCCGTTCCCCCGCCTCGTTCATGGCCTTCTCGATTTCAAAGCCCACTCCATCGTCGATGATCTTCAGACGGAGCAGCTCCTCTCCAATACTCACCCACACCACGATCTCATCGGCCCTGCCGTGCACCACGGCATTGGCCACCGCCTCCTGAATGATTCGAAAGACATTCGACACCACCGCCTTGGGCAGGCGCGATTCCTGGCCCTCCAGCCGGAGCGAAAAGGTGGGCCCCGAACCGTCGGTGCGTTTCATCTGCTCGGCATAGCGCCGTATTGCCTGAAAGAGACCTTCATCCAGTCCGACAGGGTTCATCTGCCAGAGAAAGCGGCGCATATCGGCAAGGCCGTTCTGCAGGGTGGCCCGCATCCGGGGGAGCTCTCCCCGCACGGACTGCACATCACCCCGCTGGAGTTTCGTTTCGACGAGATCCATATCCAGGGTGAGGCTCGAAAACTGCTGCACCGGGCCATCATGGAGATCCCGTCCGATACGGTGTCTGTCGCGCTCCATAAACTCCACCGCAAAGAGAAGCAACCGGGAATCCACCCCGGAACTGCTCTCCTGGATGTCGCCGATTTTGGAGGTCACCACCTCGCGGGCCACGCGCACCTTCTGGATCAGATCCCTGCTGCGAGCGAGGACACTCTCGATGCGGCGCAGATCGCGCTGCAGCTCGTCCCTCCGCCGTCGGAGCTGCCGCTCCCGCTCCTCAAACTGGCCACGCACCCGCATGATCCGCTCCGCCTCTGCGTAGGCAGCCTGTTGCTCCCGCTCCTTGCCTCCTTTGGAGGCATCCAGCAACCGCTTCCGCGCCGTACGGTAGGCACGCACCGTCTCGTCGGTGGCCTCGATCACATCGGCAAGCTCCTGGTCGATCTCCTTGAGGACTCTCGTCGCTTCTTCGTGTCGTTTCCCCGTTTCCTCGTGGATCTCCGAGACGCTCTCTATGCTATAGTCGAGGGAGTTCTGCACATCTGCTACAATCTGTTGCAACTGTTCGCCAAGAGAACTGAATTCCATGCCTGGCCCCCCAGATCGTCGACACACAGGCACATTATACAGCATAGGTCGCAAGACTTATAATTCGGCACAGGGAGAACGGTGATTCCATGGCAGAATCCTCCCAGATCCTTCCTCTGATACGGAGAATCCGCTCCAAGGCGGGGAAAGCGGTCACCCAATTCAATATGCTCCATGAGGGAGACCGAGTGCTGGTCGGACTGTCCGGGGGCAAAGACAGCCTGGTCCTCCTCGCTGTTCTCGCCCATCTCAGACATACCAGCCCCGTTTCCTTCCAGCTGGAGGCCTGTACCGTCAATCCAGGCGATCCGCTATTCCGCACGGAGTCCCTTGCGGCGCTCTGCCGCTCCCTGGAGATCCCCTATCACGTGATCCACCAGGATGTCTTCTCGATTATAAAGCACCGGGAGGAGCGCTCTCCCTGCAGCCTCTGCGCCCACATGCGGCGGGGCATTCTCGCCGCCGCGACCCGGGACAAGGGCTGCAACGTACTGGCGCTGGGCCACCATCTGGATGACGCTGTGGAGACAGCGCAGCTCAATCTGCTCTCCTCGGGGCGGTTCAAGAGTTTTCAGCCCAAACTCCGGCACTCCAGGGCCGACATCACTGTGATCCGCCCGCTTGTCTTTCTCGAGGAACGGCGTATCGCCCAGCAGTCGGAAGCATTGGGGTTGACCGCCGTGGCCCCGTCATGTCCCTACGAGGCGAACACCCGGCGGACATTCGCCAAGGATCTCGTCGCCCATATTACCCGGGAGATCCCCGATTTCAAGAGCAAGGTCCTCCACGCACTCTGCTCCATCGATCCCGCCGACCGGTGGGCGGCCAAGGGCAAATAGTTGCAGGCCGTCCCGGCGGGACGGCCTGCAACCTCCATCTATGCTTTTCCGACGTGCGTTTTACCGCAACAACCCGGAGACGATGACGTCCACGGCCTCCTCCTCGTCCAGGCCCTTCGCCATGAGTCCCTCGATCTTGTCGTCGGCGATCCTCCCGATGGCGGCTTCGTGGGTCACCTCCGCTTCCGGATGGGTGACCTTGACCACCGGCGAGGCCTCCGCCTGGGCCTGTCCTTGGACTACCTCGGTACAGTCCACATGGCCACGGGCCCCGGGGGCCGCGCCGTCGATCATTCCGAGGAATTTCCCGCTGCTCTCATCGCGGAGAACCGTTCGCGCCTTGATCAGCGCACTGCTTCCAGGGCCTCGCAGCTGGATGACATCACGGACAAGACAGCTGTCGTCCTTCTTCCCATAGACCTTGGAGGTCAATTCCACCCGGCTCTTCGCGCCGAAAGCGTCGACATCCATGTCGATCTCCAGATCACCCACACGCCCCTCGACAAGGGAGAAATCACCGGAGTAGAGCGCCCCGTCGCCCAGTGTCACCCGCGTTTTGGGGCGCACCTCGATCTCGCCTTCCTTGCCGTGGACATGCACCTCGTTGTAGGCAAAGCGGGCTCCCTCGGCGAGGGTGATGTCGCCTTCCATCTCGTGCACCAGCTTGACGGCATTGGGAAAGATGCAGTGGGAGAGGAAGCCGGCACTGGCGTTCCGGCCGATGCGGATATGGCTGGTGATCACCTGCCTCCCGTCTTTGCCCAGATGTCCGAAACAGAGATGGACCTGCTTTTCGATCTGCGCTCCATCGGCCACATCGATATAGGCCTCGATGCCATCCTCGGTCTCCCGGGCTTCAATGGTCAGTCCGGGCACCTCCCCCTGACCGAGAACCTGATTGGCGTGCACCACCACATAGGCGGTGTCGGCCGCACCGAAGGCATTCCTCTCGCTCCCCGTCTGGCTCGCGATGTCTACCAGAGCCTTGTATTCATCTGTCGTTGCCGCCATGGGCTACACCTCCTTCGCTGCATGGTGCGGGTCGAGATCCCGGCAGGGGGTGCACTGGTTCATGAAGTACCGCTTCACCGCCTCGGGACTCCCTTCCAGTACGATCTCGCCGGCGCACATCAGGTACGAACGGTCACAGCCTTCCGACACATCCTCGCGGTGGGTGATGATCAGCACGCTGCTGCCGTTCTCCGTGAGATGCCGAAAGAGACGCATGATCTCCCCCAGAGCCAGCAGGTCGACCCCCGAGTCGGGTTCATCCAGAATAGCCAGCACGGGTTTCATGAGATAGACCGAGGCCAGCTCGATCCGTTTGCGTTCTCCACCGGAGAGCCCCCGGTCCATCATCCGTTCCAGATAGCGGGGTTCCAGCTGCACCCGTTGCAGGGCGTCCTCCATCATGGCCTCGGAGACACTGGCGGCCGAAAGCTTCAGGTAATCCTTGACGGAGATCCCCTCGTATCGGGCCGGATGCTGCCAGGCCAGGGAGATCCCCCTTCTGGCGCGCTCAGTGATGTTCATGCCGGTAATCTCCTCGCCGCGGAAGTAGATGCCCCCGGACTGAGGCGCAAAGCGGCCCAGGCCCATCAGTGCGTAGGCAAGACTCGACTTGCCGGCGCCATTTCTTCCCAAAACACCTGTCACCTCTCCCGGATGGATCTCCAGGCTCACCTTGTCAAGCACCCTGGTCTCCTCCCGGTATACCGTTACCTCGTCGACAAACAGAAGATCCTCTCGCATATCGCATCCCTCCCGGGATTGCTTCGTTTCTAAAATCATTTTAAATTATAGACCCCTTCCGGCTCCCGGTCAACAGAGCTTCCCCCAGCGTGCAGGGGCAACGCTGGGGGAAGAGACAACCCGTTACGGCGTTTTGCGTTTCCCAACGGACATCACACCTCAAACCGCCGGCTATCCATCTCCTCCATATGTCCCCGCACACCCCGGGCAGCATCCCGGTATCCGTCTCTGCCCAGGAGTCCGTAGATATAGTGCTTCCCCTGCTCCACGCCCGGTTGATCAAAGGGATTCACACCCATGAGATAGCCCGTCACCGCCGTGGTGTATTCGTAGAGAAAGAGGAGGGCGCCGAGCGTCTCGGCATCCAGCCGCTCCAGCTCTATCCAGATCACCGGTCTCCCCGCCTGCCGCAGCGAGGCGGCCGTCGCCTGGGCCTCCACATGGAGCATCTCCCCACAGGAGGTCCCGCTCAGGTATGCAAGCCCCTGCAGACTGGCGTAGGGCGACGGGGCTATCGCCTGATCCTCCTCGATCCGCCGCTGCGCCAGCACCGTGTACAGCTTGTCGTCGGGGCCGGCGGTGTAGAGCTGAACCTGGGAGTGCTGGTCCACCGCCCCCAGCGCCTTGACGGGGGTGCTCCCCCTGCCTTCCTTGCCAAGGCTCTCGCCCCAGAGCTGGGCGAACCACTCGGCGAAATCCTTCAACCCGTCACCGTAGGGGAAGATGACCGCCATGTTCCGTCCCGCCAGGGCGTGCCGGTGGTGCAGAGCCGCCAGCATCCAGCCGGGGTTCTCCCCGATGCTGTCGGCGGCCCGGAGCCGTTCATCCATCCGGCGGGCTCCGGCCAGCAGGGAGGCGACATCGATATCCAACGCCGACGCGGCGAGGAGACCCACATCGGAAAGCACCGAAAAACGGCCCCCCACATCGGGCGGCAGCGGCAGGTTCGCCGCCCCTATCTCGCGCACAAAGGAACGGAGTGAGCCCTCTTCGGGATCGGTGATCACCACCACACGCTTCAGGGCCTCCTCTTCGCCCAGGGCATCGCAGAGGCGCCGGAAAAACCAGAGGAAGTTGGCCATGGTCTCCGCCGTGCTCCCCGATTTGCTGACCACGATCAGAGCCGTGGAATGGGGATCCAGGGCGTTCCAGATCCGGTGGTTTTCCAGGGGGTCCACATTGTCGGCCATGAAGAAGGCCGGGCGTCCCCCCTCCTTCCGGGGGAAGCCGCCGCCTGGGGGATGGAGCAGTGCATTGATGAGGGTGAGCGTTCCCAGGGAAGACCCCCCGATGCCGGCTTGCACAATGCTGTCGAATCCGGAGAGCCACTCCCCTGTCCGCCGGATCTCACCAGCATCGCCATAGGGGAGATGGAGCCATCCAAAACCGCTTTGTCTCTCCTGCGCCCCCCTGCGGAGCCAGCGCTCCGCCTCCCGGCAGGCCTTCTCGTCGTTGGTGACCGGCTGGGGCAAGGCCTCCAGGGCACCGCCGACGGAGAGGGAGAGTATCGGATCCGTCATGACTGTCTCCTACTCCGCAACATCGGCACGGCTCACGGTGAGTGCGACCTCCGCATCGGAGAGGACACCCGGCACATAGAGCTGTCCCCGGCTGAGTGTGGCCGTCACCGTCTCCAGCTGCCGGTGTTTCCGGAAGAGCCGGCGGGCGATCGCAAATCCCAGGGCTTCCATGGTATAGAATTTGGTGTTCATCACGACCTCTTTGGTCAACTCGTAAACGGCTGCATAGTTCGGGGCCGCATCGGGGTCATCCAGCTGCTCCACAGGGAGGTCGTAGGAGACCTCCAGAGAGAGATCCAGGACCTGCCCGAGCTCCCGCTCTACCTCGAGCGAGCCGTGGAAGGCGTGGAACTGCATACCACGCAACCGTAAAACATTTCGCATCGCAATCACTCCCATATATCCTTCGTCTGTTCGGATCTCCGCAGGGCTGGGATTATTCCTTTCCGAGCCCTTCCTCGCGCAGTGCCGCATCAATGGCAGGCTTGTCGAAGCCGACAATGTACCGGTCGCCGACGGCGATCACCGGCACACCCATCTGTCGGGTGTTGCGCACCATCTCCATTGCCGCTTCGCGATCCGCCCCCACGTCGACATCCTCGTACTCGACATTCTGCGACGCAAGGTACTCCTTGGCCTTCCGACACCACGGGCAGGCCGACGTGGAATAGACCTTGACTGCCACCATCGCTCCCTCCCTCAGCTGTAGTGAATAGTGTGAGAAAAATAAACTTGCACTGTTATCTCAGAATCTTCCATGCGACGGCGTTCACATTTCCTGCAGATACGGTATAATGCCCTTGCCGACTTTGCAGATCCCTCTCCAGTGGTCGCAAAGTTTGCTTTTTCCTCGAGTATAGCATAAAGATGAAGGGGAGTGACCTCCATGAAAGCACCTGCCCCGGCCCCGGAACAGCTTTCTGAGCACCTCGACGCAATAATCGAGCGCTACAGGGACAAGAAAGGGGCCACGATTCCACTTCTTGCAGAGGTTCAGGACTGTTTCGGCTACCTTCCGGAGAATGCTGTCTCCTATGTCGCCCGGAACCTGGACATTCCTGCAGCCCAGCTCTTCGGCGTAGCGACGTTCTACTCCATGTTCCGATTCCAGCCTGAGGGGAAGTACGTGGTCCGTCTCTGCCGCGGAACGGCCTGCCACGTACAGGGTTCCCTGCTGATCGGAGAACAGCTCCAACGCTATCTGGGCGTCAAAGAAGGTGCAACCACCGACGATGGAATGTTCACGTTGCAGTACGTAGCGTGCCTTGGCTGTTGCAGCCTCGCGCCGGTGATGATGGTCGGCGACCAGGTTCACGGCCGTCTGACACCGGACAAGGCCGTAGAAGTACTGGAAGACTACCGCAAACGCGGGTAACGGGAGGGACTGAGTCAATGGCACGTACAACCGTCAAGGTCGGCCTTGCCAGCTGTGGCATCGCCGCCGGAGCCACTCCGGTCTATGACGAGCTCAACGCGTTGCTGGCCGACAACCCCAGGGTCGAGCTGAAAAGAGTCGGCTGCATCGGCCTCTGCTTCCACGAACCCCTGGTGGAAGTGGAGCAGGACAACGAACGGGTGATCTACGGCGAGGTCGATTCGGAGCTGGCACAGCGGATCGTATCGGAACACATCGAGAAGGGGGCCCCTATCCACGAGCGGGCCATTTTTTCTACCGTTGAGCAGGCGGTTGAAAACGAGATGCTGGGCGAACAGGTCCGGATCGTTCTACGGAACTGCGGGCTGATCGACCCGGAGATCATCGACGAATACCTCGCCCGGAACGGCTATAAAGGGCTGGAGAAGGCACTCACCAGGATGACCCCCTACGGTGTTGTGCAGGAAGTGCTGGAAAGCGGCCTCCGCGGCCGCGGCGGGGCCGGCTTCCCCACGGGGCTGAAATGGTCTTTCGCCCGCAAGGCATCGGGCGAACCCAAATACATCGTCTGTAATGCCGACGAAGGCGACCCCGGCGCGTTCATGGACCGCTCCGTCCTGGAGGGGGACCCCCACAATATCATCGAAGGGATGGCCATCGCCGCCTACGGGATCGGTGCCTCCAAAGGGTACATCTACTGCCGCGCCGAGTATCCGCTGGCGATCCGTCACCTGAAAACGGCGCTCCACCAAGCACGGGAACGGGGGTACCTGGGCAACAACATCCTCGGCACAGGGTTTGCCTTCGATATCGAGATCAAGGAGGGCGCCGGCGCCTTCGTCTGCGGCGAGGAGACGGCGCTGATGGCCTCCATCGAAGGGAAACGCGGCATGCCGCGTCCCCGACCGCCCTTCCCCGCCCAGAGCGGCATCTTCGGGAAACCCACCAATATCAATAACGTAGAGACCCTGGGCAACGTTGCGTGGATCATCCTCCACGGCGCCGAGAGCTTCAGCCAGTACGGCATCGGCCGAAGCCGGGGCACCAAGGTCTTCGCCCTGGCCGGCAAGATCCGCAAGGGCGGCCTCGTAGAGGTCCCCATGGGGATGCCTCTGCGGGATGTCATCTTCAAGGTCGGCGGCGGGATCCCCGGTGACAAGAAATTCAAGGCCGTTCAGCTGGGCGGTCCCTCAGGCGGCTGCCTCCCCGAATCGCTTCTGGACACGCCGGTGGACTACGAATCCATCAACGCAACGGGAGCCATCATGGGCTCCGGCGGGATGATCGTCATGGACGAATCCACCTGCATCGTCGATGTGGCCAAGTTCTTCCTCTCCTTCACACAGGAGGAATCCTGCGGGAAGTGCCCCTTCTGCCGGATCGGCACCCGAAGAATGCTGGAAACGCTGACGCGGATCACCGCAGGAGAGGGCAAACCGGAGGATCTGGACCTGCTCCAGGAACTCTGCCGCGAAATCCAGGACGGCTCGCTCTGCGGCCTCGGTCAGACGGCGCCGAACCCTGTGTTGACCACCACCAAGTATTTCCGCGAGGAATACGAAACCCATATCAACGAAAAGAAGTGCCCCGCCAAGGTATGCATGCCGTTGATCCACTATACCATCGACCCCGAGAAGTGCATCGGCTGCACCAAGTGCGCCCGGATCTGCCCGGTCGGCGCCATCAGCGGCGCGCCAAAGAAGGCCCACGTCATCGACGACGACACCTGCGTCCGGTGCGGACAGTGTATCGAAACATGTCCCGTAGACGCTATCTCCGTGGATTAGGGAGGTTCAAGGAATCATGAAGGACCGAACAGTACGCGTCATCCTCAACGGTCGGGAGGTCCTGGGCTATCCCGGGCAGCGGCTTCTCGACCTCTGCGAAGAGTGCGGCGTGGAGATCCCCGCGCTTTGCTACGATCCCCACCTTTCGCTCCACGGGGGCTGCTCCATCTGCCTGGTGGAGGTGGAGGGAGCCAAATCCCTGGTCCGGGCCTGCGCCGCCACCATCCGGCCCGACATGGTGGTCCACACCAATACGGATCGGGTCCGCAACACCAGAAAGCTCGGCCTGGAACTGCTCTTCTCCGACCACGTGGGCGACTGCCGCCCTCCCTGCACCCTGGCCTGCCCGGCCCGGGGCGATGTGCAGGGCTATGTGAATCTCGCCGCCCAGGGCAAATACCACGAGGCCCTGGATACGCTCCACAACAACATCACCCTCCCCGCTTCCATCGGACGGGTCTGCCCCGCTCCCTGCGAGGAGGAATGCCGCCGGAATCTGGTAGACCACGAGGCGGTCTCCATCAGGGAGATCAAGCGCTTCATCGGCGACAGCTGCATCGCCTCCGGCGACCTGGGCGCAATCCCGGAGATCTGCGACGACAGCCGCTCGGTGGGTGTGGTCGGCGGCGGCCCTGCAGGGCTTTCAGCGGCCTACTACCTCCGCCTCAGGGGCTATGAGGTCCACCTCTACGAGCGGGAGGAGAAGCTCGGCGGGATGATGCGCTACGGCATCCCCGACTACCGGCTTCCCCAGGAAATACTGGACACCGAGATCGAATGGCTGATGGCCCACGGTGTACGGGTCCACACCGGCACGGGACTGGGAGAGGACATCAGCATGGAGGAACTCCGGGACCGCCACGAGGCGGTGCTTCTGGCCATGGGCTGCTGGACCTCCACACCGCTCCGCTGCCCCGGCAAGGATCTGTCCGGCGTGGAGGGCGGCATCGAGTTCCTCTACCGGGTCAACACCGGCGAACAGGTGGACCCCGGCAGGCGGGTAGCCGTGGTGGGCGGCGGCAACACGGCGATGGACGCCTGCCGCTGCGCCAAACGACTGGGCGCGGAGAAGGTAAGCGTGGTCTACCGACGCACCCACGACGAGATGCCCGCCGAGGAGATCGAATACCAGGAGGCTGTGGAAGAAGGCATTGAATTCCTCTTCCTTTCCAATCCCTGCGGCATCCAGGAGGGTTCCTCATGCCTGCAGATGGAGTGCGAAACCATGGAGCTCGGCGAGCCCGACGCATCGGGCCGGCGCCGGCCCGTCCCCACCGGCGAGAAGTTCATGCTCGAGGTGGACAAGGTGATCGCGGCCATCGGACAGCGGGTGGAGTTCGGCGGATTGCCGGATACGCTCCACGACGGGAAGAACATGGTGGTTGACGACGACTACGCCACACCGCTCACCGGGGTCTTCGTCTGCGGCGACATGCAGACCGGTCCGGACATCGCCGTGGGGGCCATCGGCGGCGGCCACTGGGCAGCCGAGTCGATCCACCACTATCTCACCACCGGCAAGCCGGAACGCCCCTTCGAGTACGATGTCACCAGGGAGCTCACCGAGGAGGACTTCAAGGACGAGGAGCGCATCCCCCGGGAGCATGCAACCCACGACCCTGCCGAGGTGCGGCTGCAGGCAGACCGGGCCTTCGCGGAGTACAACCGCGGTCTCACCGAGGAACAGGTGCTCAGAGATGCCGGGCGCTGTATGGAGTGCGGCTGTCCGGATCTCTTCGAGTGCAAGCTCCGCCGCTACGGGATCGAGTACAAGGTGGACCCCGACCGGGTGGCCGGTGACCATATCTCCAAGACCGAAGAGGTCAACCAGTACTACATCCGGAACATGGACAAATGCATCCTCTGCGGCCGGTGTGTCCGGGCCTGCGACGAGCTGGCGGGCTTCCACGCCATCGACTTCTCCAAACGGGGCTTCGAGAGCTCGGTGGATCCCGAGTACTTCAAGGACATCGACAACTCCGACTGTACCCAGTGCGGACTCTGCGTGCAGCTCTGCCCGGTGGGGGCCCTCACCGAGAAGCGCGCCGAGCGCTGGCCCCACAGCGAAACCCCCGACATCGTCACCACCCACTGCTCCAGCTGCCCGGTAGGGTGTCAACTGGAGCTCAATCTGGACAGCTCCCACGAACGGGTGGTCCGGATCACCACCGATCTGGACGACCCCACCTCGGTCAGTGCGGGCAACAGCTGCGCCCTGGGGCGGTTCGACTACCAGGAAGACCGGGAATCACGCCTCACGGCACCACGCATCAACGGAAGAGAAACCAGCTGGAAGGAAACCCTTGACAGCCTGGCGGAAACCCTCAAAGAGAGCCCGGACTCCGACAAAACGGGGATACTGGTGCACCCATCGCTGACCAACGAGGTGCTCGCCGGCATCGGAAGGCTGACCGACGAGGTGCTCCCGGGGGCATCCTGTGCCGTCTACGGGACCGACGAGGCGGCTCCGCTGCGGAAGGCCATGGAAGAACGCTGGGGCACGCCCCTGGGCAGAACCATGTACGACGACATCACTTCCGCCGAGGTGGTGCTGCTCTTCGGCACCCGCACCGATGTACGCCAGCCGGTGCTGAGCTCCTGGCTCCGGAAGGCCATGCGCCACAGCCACACCAAGGTGATCTACGTGGGCAGCGACCCGGGAATGCTGAACCGCGGGAACACACTCTTCCTCAATCCGCTGGAAGGAAGCTACGAGACCTTCCTCAAGGGGCTCCACGCCGCTGTGCTCTCGGAGGCCGACCTGCCTCTACCCGGTGCACTGGCGGACTATACGCCGGGAAAGACATCCACCACCACCGGTCTGGATTCAGGCGAACTGATCGGCGCTGCAGAGCTGCTCGTGGGAGCCGGGAAGGTCGTGACCCTGGTCAGCGAGGAGTGGGCCGCACTCCGGAAGGGTTCGGAGGACATTGTCCACATGCTGGACGCCATCAAGCAGAAACATCTGATGCCGCTCTATGTCACCTCCAACGCCCTGGGCGCCGTGGAACGGAATATCGCCAACGACAGTGTGGCCTCCCTCCTGGAAGGAATCAAGAAGGGCTCTGTCACCAGGCTGCTCGCCTTCGGGATGGACCCGCTCCAGGCCGGCGTCACCGTTGAAGAGCTGCGGGGGCTTGACACCTATGCCCTTGCCTACCACAGGGAGACGGAATCCGCCGACACCGCCGACTACATCCTGCCCATCGCCCACTGGATGGAACGGGACGGCAGCATCACCACGCTCTCCGGCGAACATGTGCCGCAACGGCGTGCGCTGGCCACACCGGGCGAGGCCGTAGGACTCTGCTGGATCATGTCGGCTCTTGCCCGACGACTGGGGCTGGAGCTTCCGGCGGCAACGCCGATCTGCACCCACTAATACCCGACACGCGCTACCGGCAGCGCACACCGCAATCCCATAACGCAGCAGGAAGGTGGCGGGGACCCCGCCACCTTCCTGTATTCACCGACACAATGTCTCTGCCTGTCAGCCCTTGCGGATTATCCCTCTTCCTTCTCGGCCTGCCGCGCCTCGATCACCTTCCTGGTGATCTCCTCGGGGACCTCTTCGTAGTGGGAGTACTCCATGGTGAAGTTCCCCCGGCCGGAGGTCATGGAACGGAGAATGATGGCGTAGCGGAAGAGCTCGGCCAGTGGGGCCTGTGCCTTGACCACCTGCAGGCTCCCCCGGGCGTCGATGCCCATGATACGCCCTCTGCGGCTGTTGAGATCCCCCATGACATCGCCGAGGTAATCCTCGGGGACAAGCACCTCGATGTTCATGATCGGCTCCAGCAGCACCGGCGAGGTGCTCTTCATGGCTTCCTTGTAGGCCATGGAGGCAGCGATCTTAAAGGCCATCTCCGAGGAATCCACGTCGTGGTAGGAACCGTAGAAGAGCGTTGCCTGGATGTCCACCACCGGATAGCCCGCAAGGAGACCTTCCGTAAAGGCTTCCCTGAGCCCCTTTTCGACAGCAGGAATATAGGTCTTGGGAACCACCCCGCCGACAATCTTGTCGACAAACTCGAACCCTTCGCCCCGCTCTTTGGGGGCGAATTCGATATGAACGTCGCCGTACTGCCCCCGGCCGCCGCTCTGCTTCTTGTATCGGCCCTGGGCCTTGGCTGTTTTCCGAATGGTCTCCCGGTAGGGAACCCGCGGCGTGCGGGTGTCGAGATCCACCCCGTAGCGTTCTTTGATATGGGCAAGCATCACGTCCAGGTGCTGGTCGCCCATGCCGGAGAGAACGTTGTCCCTGGTTTCGGGGTTCTTCTCGTAGGAGAGGGTGGGATCCTCCTCGATGAGTCGGTGGACCGAGTTGGCCAGCTTGTCCTCGTCGCCCCGACTCTTGGGGAACACGGCCAGACTGAAGACCGGTTTGGGGAAGTCGATGGGCCGGGCCTGGAGCTTGGTCCCCTTCTTCGCCATGGTATCGCCCACGGCTGTGCTGTGCAGTTTGGGAATGGCCACGATGTCTCCGGGAACGATCTCCTTGACCTCGCTGCTCTCCTTCCCCAGCATCTGACGGAAGGAGCTGACCCGCTCGTCCTCTTCCTTGTTGACATTGTAGATATTCTCGTCGCTGGTGGTGGTGCCGGAAAGGACCCGGATAAAGGAGAGTTTCCCCACGTAGGGATCCACCATGATCTTGAAACAGAGGGCCAGGAAGTCGCCGGAGGGATCGGCGGAACACTCCACCTCCTCCCCCGCTTCGTCCAGGACCTTCCGCGGCGGCATATCTACCGGAGAGGGAAGGATATCCACAATGGTTTGCAGCAGCTGGTAGACACCGACGTTGTGGGTGCTGTCGCCGGGGATGACCGGATGGAGTTCCCGGCCGATAATCGCCTGCAGGAGCGCGGGCCGGAGCTCCTCCATACCGATCTCTTCACCCTCGAGGTAGCGCATCATCAGCTCGTCATCGGACTCGACAATCCGCTCGACAAGGGTCTCCCGGGCGCTCTGGGCCTGTTCGGCCTGTTCGGCGGGGATCTCCCCTTCGGTCATCTCCCTGCTTCCGTCGGCCCCGTAAAAATAGGCCTTGCCGGCGAGTATATCCACAAGCCCCTTGAAGGAGGCCTCGCTGCCTATGGGGAGAAAGAAGGGCACCGCCTTGTCGGTGAAATACTCCTGGATCTGGCCGACAACACCGTCGAAATCGGCGTTCTCGCGGTTCATCTTGCTGACAAAGAAGGCCACGGGAACCCGGAAATCCTCGCTGAACTCCCAGGCCTTCTCCGTCTGGACCTCCACGCCGTCCACCGCGCTGACCAGGGTGACCACGCTGTCCGCGACGCGCATGGAGGAGCGCATGTCGCCGATGAAGTCGGCATAGCCCGGCGTATCGAGGATGAAGAGCGTCTTCTCCCGGTAGGGGATCGTGGCCACGGCGGAGTTGATCGAGATCTGCCGCTTGTGCTCTTCGGTGTCGAAGTCCATAACGGTGTTGCCGCTTTCGATACTGCCCATCCGGGTGGTCTGGTCGGTATCAAAGAGAATGGCCTCGGAGAGGGCGGTCTTTCCCGCCCCTCCGTGTCCTACCAACGCGACAGTCCGGATATCTTCAGGTTTTCTCGTCCCCATAAAGATGTACCTCCTCCTGAACAATTATATAGATAGGATTCCTTGTTTCCCTTAGGAGCGCCTCCATCCCCTGGTGTGCTCTCGCCTGTTCCAATCCTCGAATATCCTACGCGAGTCGCCAGCGAAGCGTCAACGCAACACAGGTGCCGCCCTGCTGATCATTGGTCGAGCAGCTCTTTCAACTGCTCCGCTATGGCCCCGGGGTCCGCCTGGCCCCGGGTTTCCCGCATCACCTGGCCCTGCAGAAACCTCTGTTTTTTGCCCTTTTTGTCCTTGCCGGACCGGATCTCCTCCAGCACATCGGGGTGTTCGCTCAGGATCTTCTCCACAATACCCCGGAGTCTTTCGCCTTCCACGCTCCCCGTCGCGACGCCAGCCTTCTCGATGGCCTCGTCACAACCTACCTGCTCCTTGCACATGGCTGTGAAGACGTCCCGAGCCGCTGTGGTGGACAGCTCCCTGGCCTCCACCTTCTTGAGCAACAGGGCCAGCTGGTCTGCGGGAACGGGGAACTGAGCCATGCCGATGTCCTGCTCGTTCAGAACCCGGAGGATCTCCGTTTTGACCCACTTGCCGGCCCGCTCGGCGGGCACGCCGCCGGCCATGAGCGCGTCGGCGTACTCCGCCACCTCTCTGCTTTCGGACAGGGCCTCCGCTTCCTCCCGACTCAGTCCTTCCCTGTCGATATACCGCTGCACCCGCTCCCAGGGGAGTTCGGGGAGCTCTGCCCGCGCGGACTCCTGTTCTGCCGCCGTCACAACGATGGGCGGCAGATCGGGTTCGGGGAAATAGCGATAGTCATGGGCTTCCTCCTTCCCCCGGGAGGAACGGGTGACACCTGCGCCGTCATCCCAGTGCCGGGTCTCCTGCACGACATGACCACCGTCGTCGAGGATATGCCCCTGTCGTTCCACCTCGTAGTGCAGGCCCAGTTCCAGGGCACGGAGGGAGTTCATGTTCTTGATTTCCGTTCTGGTGCCCAGCGGACCGTCGGGCGTCCGTACGGAGACATTGGCATCCACCCTGAGCGAACCGGACTCCAGGTCGCCGTCACAGACGCCGAGGTAGCGCACCAGACGCCTGAGCTGCAGTACGTACTCCCTGGCCTCCCTTGGGGAAGCGATATCAGGCTCGGAGACGATCTCCGCCAGAGGAACGCCCGAACGATTGTAATCCACCAGGGAGGAACCGGACCCGGCAAGCCGTCCGTCGGCGGCACTGTGGACGAGTTTCCCGGCGTCCTCCTCGAGATGCAGTCGCTTGATCCTGATCCGGCGCTCGCTCCCATCGCTGTCGGTGAGCACAATGGCACCGTGTTCGGCCAGGGGCAGATCGTACTGGCTGATCTGGTAGGCCTTGGGCAGATCGGGGTAGAAGTAGTTCTTGCGGTGGAAGATGGTCCGCTCGTTGATGGTGCATCCCAGGGCCAGGGCCGTTCTGACGGCGTACATCACGGCTTGCCCGTTGGGAACGGGCAGCGTGCCCGGGAGGCCCAGGCAGAGGGGGCAGACATTGCTGTTCGGCGTGGCGCCGATATAGTCGGTGGAACAGCTGCAGAAGAGCTTGGTCTTCGTGGCCAGCTGGATATGGATCTCCAGCCCGATAACGGGTTCGTGCCGCGCTGTCATGCCCGCTCACCCCCCTTCGGGGTGATGGAGGGCACCCCGAAGCTGGACTGCAGTACCGACGCGATGCCCAATAGCGTCATCTCGCTCCAGTGGCTTCCCACCAACTGCACCCCCAGAGGGAGTCCGCCTTCGGACATGCCCGAATAGAGCGAGAGCCCCGGAAGGCCCGCCAGGTTCACCGGAAGGGTGAAGACATCGAGCATGTACATGCTGATGGGATCGTCGAGCAGTTCGCCTTTTTTCACGGGCAGCGACGGGCAGGTCGGCATGAGGATGGCGTCCACACCCCGGAAGGCCTCCTCGAGTTCGGCGAGGATCACCTGGCGGACCTTCTGGGCCGTCAGGTAGTAGGCGTCGTAGTAGCCCGAGCTGAGCACATAGGTGCCGGTGAGAATCCGGCGCTTGACCTCCGGACCGAATCCCTCCCGACGGGTGGTGTAGTACTGTTCGATCAGCGAGTCGGCGTCCCGGCGCATGCCGTAGCGCACCCCGTCGTAGCGTGCGAGGTTGGAGCTCGCTTCGGCAGGGGCGATGATGTAGTAGCTGGCCAGACCGTAGGTGATCGTCCTGGGCAGGGAGATGGAAACCAGCTCCGCGCCGGCCTTCTCGCAGAGGCCCGCCGTATGCGCCACCGAACGTTTCAGCTCGGGGTCAACATCGTAGCCCTCGAATTCCTGAACCAGTCCGATCCGCCGTCCGTGGAGAGAATCCTCCTCCAGGGCGTCGAGATAGCGGGGGCGTTCCATGCCGCGGCAGGTGGCGTCCCTGGCGTCGGGTTTGGCGATCACATCCATGGCCAGCGCCAGATCGCCGACATCCCGGGCCAAAGGACCGATCTGATCCAGCGACGAAGCGAAGGCGACCAGACCCCAGCGACTGACCAGGCCGTAGGTGGGCTTCAGCCCCTGGATGCCACAGTAGGCGGCGGGCTGGCGGATCGATCCCCCCGTATCGCTCCCCAGCGCCAGCGGCACGTACCCGGCGGCCACGCCGGCGGCGCTTCCCCCGGAGCTGCCGCCGGGGACCCGTGTGGTGTCGTGAGGGTTCGAGGTGGGGCCGAAGGCGGAGTTTTCCGTCGAGCTTCCCATGGCGAACTCGTCCATGTTGGTCTTGCCGATCACCACGGCATCGGCACTCCGGAGCAGCTCCACCACCGTGGCGTCGTAGGGTGGACGCCACTCTGCGAGCATCTTGCTCCCACAGGAGGTTGGGACCCCTTCGGTACACATGTTGTCCTTGACAAGGACAGGGACGCCTGCCAGCGGACCGGGCTCCCGTCCTGCGGCGTATTCACTGTCCAGCCTTGCGGCCTGCGTGCGTGCCGATGCGGCCATCGGGGTGACGACAGCATTGAGCTCAGGCTCGAGGCGTTCCATCCGCGCAATGGCGGCGTCCACCACCTCGGCGACAGAGCTTTCGCCGCGACACACCTGCTCGACAATCCTCCAGGCGGGCAACTCCCAGAACTCCATCAGTCTTCCTCCTTCACGATGCGGGGCACCTTGAAGAAATCCCCGTCCCGCATTGGGGCTTCCTGGAGGGCACGGTCCCTCTCCGGCCACCTCTGCGGCTCATCCTCCCGCATCGGGGAAGCCGCGGACCGGTCCAGCGCGAAGGGGTGGACCGCCTGCAGATCCACCTCCTGCAAGGTTTGAAAATGTTCCAGTATGGAGCTGAAGTGCCGCCGGAGCGGCTCGATCTCGTCGTCGCCTACCTCCATACGGATCAACCGCGCTACATGCCGCACATCTTCGGCTGATACATCCATCACTGCACCTCCCAAAAAGGGCTCTTCGCTCTTGCTCAGGCCTCTCCCAACAAATGCAGAAAGGCCTGTTCATCCAGAACGGCGACGCCCAGTTCCTGTGCTTTCGTCATCTTGCTCCCCGGCTTCTCGCCGGCCACCACGTAGTCGGTACGGGAGCTCACGCTACCGATCACCCTGCCGCCCAGGGCCTCGATGCGCTCCTGGGCCTCCCGCCTGGTGTGGCTCTGCAATTCTCCGGTGAGGACAAACCGCATTCCCTCCAGGGAGCGCTCCTCTGCGCCGTGCTCCTCCGGCAGTGACATGGCCACGCCAGCCTCCTTCAGCCGCCTGATGGTCTGCAGGTTCTGCCCGTCCTCGAAGAACGCCCGCAGGGACACCGCGATCCGTGGACCGATGCCTTCCACATCGAGGAGATCCTCCTCCGAGGCGCCCCGGAGGGCCTCCATGCCCCGGAAATGCCCGGCCAGGGTGGCGGCGATCTTGGCCCCCACGTACCGGATCCCCAGTGCGTAGAGAAGGTGGTCCAGAGAACGCTCCTTCGACACTTCGATCTGCCCGACCAGCTTCTCCGAAGAGACGGCTCCCATGCGCTCCAGCCCCTGGAGCTCCTCCGGCGTCAGATGGTAGAGGTCGGCGAAGTCCCGGACCATATCCTTCTCCACCAGCTGGTTGACGATCTTCTCGCCGAGACCGATGATGTTCATCCCGCCCCGGGAGGCGAAGTGGAAGACCCCCTCCTTCAGCTGCGCCGGACAGGAGCGGTTCGGACAGCGGACCGCCACCTCGCCGGGGATGCGTACCGCCTCGGCCCCGCAGACGGGACAGTGATCGGGAAATACGAAGGGCTCTTCGTCACCCTTCCGCTCTTCGGAAAGAGAACAGACGATCTCGGGAATGATGTCGCCGGCCTTGCGGACAACCACCGTGTCGCCGATACGGACATCCTTGCGCTCCAGTTCGTCACGGTTGTGCAGACTGGCCCGCCGGACGGTGCTTCCGGCGAGGTGGACCGGTTCGAGACGGGCCACCGGTGTCAGACTTCCGGTCCGTCCGACGGAGACGAAGATCTCCCGCACCGTGCTGCGCTTCTCCTCCGGGGGGTATTTGAAGGCCACCGACCAGCGGGGTGATTTCGCTGTTGTCCCAAGGCGCCCCCAATCGGGAAGAGCGTCTACCTTGATCACCACCCCGTCGGTCACATAGGGCAGGGTGAAACGCCGCCCTCGCATCTCCTCGATATACCCGAGGACAGCCTCGACATCGTCGGCGCACCGCTCCTCTCCCTGGGTGGGCAACCCCGCATCCCGGAGCCACTGGAGCAGCTCGCTCTGACGTGCGAGTCCCCGGTATTCGGGATGGACCACATGGTAGGTGGCGAGCTGCAGCCGCCGCTGAGCCGTGATGGCGGGGTCAAGCTGCCGGACTGCCCCGGCCGCGGCATTCCGCGGATTGGCAAAGGGCTGCTCTTCCCGCTCCTCCCGCGCTTCGTTCAGGGCGGCGAAATCCCTGCGGGTCATGAACACCTCGCCCCGGACCTCCAGCGTCCCGGAAAGGGGGGTGCGCAACGAAAGCGGCAGGCTGCGCAGGGTCTTGAGATTCCGGGTGACCTCCTCGCCGGTGGTGCCGTCGCCGCGGGTGGCGCCGCGAACAAATACGCCGTCCTCGTAGAGGAGCGACACCGCCAGCCCGTCGATCTTCGGTTCGCAGACAAAGACCACGTCATCGCGGTGGAGCTCGCGCCGCACCCGCTCCACGAAGTGCCGCACCTCTCCATCGTTGAAGACGTTGTCGAGGCTGAGCATGGGGATGGCGTGCCGGACCTTGACAAAGGCCTCCCGGGGCGCCCCCCCGACCCGCTGTGTCGGCGAATCGGCGGTCCGCAGCTCGGGGTAGGCCGCTTCAAGATCGGCAAGCTCCCGGAGCATGGCATCATATCTGTCGTCGTCGATGGTCGGCGCGTCCAGCACGTAGTAGCGGTAGGCGTGCTCCTTGAGTTCCTCCCGCAGTGCCCGGGCGCGGCGTTCCTTCTCCCGCGGCGCCATGGCTGCCTACAGATCCCTCGGCTTCATGGTGGGAAAGAGGATCACATCCCGAATGGAACGGGAGTCGGTGAGAAACATGGTCAGCCTGTCCATGCCGATTCCCATACCGCCGGTGGGCGGCAGTCCGTACTCCAGGGCGGTTACGTAGTCCTCGTCGTAGGGATGGGAGGTGTCGTCGCCTGCTTCCTTCCTGCGCTGCTGTGCCAGGAAGCGTTCCTTCTGGTCCAGGGGGTCGTTGAGCTCGCTGAAGGCGTTGGCCACCTCCGAACCATAGACAAAGAGTTCGAAGCGGTCGGTGAACTCGGGATCCTCGGGATCGCGTTTGGCCAGCGGCGAGATCTCCACGGGGTGCTTGAGCACGAAGGTGGGCTGCACCAGATGGTGTTCCACAAACTCCTCGAAGAACTCGGCGAGGAGACCGAACCGGGTTTCGTCGCCCTCGATCTCGATGCCGTGCTCCCTGGCGATGCTACGGGCCTCCTCGTCGTCGCCGAGGGTACGGAAATCCACGCCGGTGTGCTGCTCCACCAGCTCAACCATGGTGGCCCGCCTGAAGGGCGGCTCGAAGGAGAGATCCACCCCCTGGTAGGAGACCTTCCGCGTTCCCACGGCGTCTGCGGCGGCCACGACGAGCTCCTCGCAGAGTTCCATCATGTCGTTGTAGTCGGCGTAGGCCCAGTAGACCTCCATGGAGGTGAATTCCGGATTGTGCATGGTGTCCACACCTTCGTTCCGGAAAAGCCGGCCGATCTCGTAGACCCGCCCCAGCATGCCCACGATCAGCCTCTTGAGGTGGAGCTCCGTGGCGATACGCATGTAGAGATCCGTGCCGAGGGCGTTGTGGTAGGTGATAAAGGGACGGGCGTTGGCGCCGCCGGCAATGGGAGAGAGAATGGGCGTTTCCACCTCCAGGCTGTCGTGGGCGTCCAGCACCCTGCGGAAGGCCTGGGTGATCCGGCTCCGGGCCCGGAAGACCTCCCGCACCCGGGGATTGGCGATGAGGTCCACGTAGCGCTGTCGGTAGCGGACCTCCGTATCCTTGAGGCCGTGCCACTTCTCGGGAAGGGGTCGCAACGCCTTGGAGAGCAAGCTGTATGATGTGACCTGAAGCGACAGTTCGCCGCGCCTGGTCCGGAAGGGTGTTCCTCTGATACCGAGGAAATCGCCGACATCCACCCATTTCTTGAAAAACCCGTAGGCCTCCTCGCCGACGGCGTCCCGCTGGAAGTAGAGCTGCAACCTGTGGCGCTCGTCCTCGATATGAACAAATGAAGCCTTGCCGTGCTTCCGGATGGACATGGCGCGCCCGGCGGTGCAGATCTCCTCGTCTGCGTGGCCGCTTTCTCCCAATGATTCGTAGTGCTCCAGCACGTACCCAAGGGTGTGTTCCCGTTCCCACCCGGGGACGGCGAAGGGGTCGTATCCCTCTTCCTCCCGGAGGCGTCGGAGCTTCTCCATCCGCTGCTGGAGGATCTCCTCCTCCGGGGCCATGTGTCTTTCACTGCTGTTCCCGTCCTGGGCAACCATCAAGTCCGCTCCCTTCGTGAACATATTCCGTCCATTGTAGCAAAAGCTCATGCAGGTCATCGCGGCTCCGCATCGGACCGATTCTGCGACGGAGGTGGACCGCACCGGGCAGCCCTTTGAACATACCCCCAAGAAAGCGTTTCATCAAGATGATCGCCACCCGTTCGCCCTTTTCGCCCTCAAGCCTCCTGTAGAGACGCTGCAGCAGCGCCGCCCTCTCCTCTACCGCCGGGTGGCGCACCGGGGCTCCGGTCAACCGGAGGGCAAGCCGCCTGGCGAGGAAGAGATCCCGGACAACGCCCCGGGCAAGAAGCACGGCGACACAGCCCTCCCGGAGGTGGGCGAAGGCATCCGCTTCGGTAAAGATATCGCCGCTTCCGCTCACCATCCCCGGAAGAGCCCGGGCGATCCGGCAGACGGCACGGCGGTCGCTGATCCCGCTGTAGTGCTGCGACGCCGTCCGGCCGTGGACGGTGAGATGGGAGGCCCCGTTCGCGATCAGTCCCTCGCAGAACGCCAGTGTGGAACAGGGGGCATTGTCTCCTGTAAGCCGCAGTTTCACCCATACCGGTACCGGAACGGCTTCCCTGAGCGCACGCACCATGGCGAAGGCACGTTCCGGGTCCTTCAGCAGCGCAGCGCCTTCGCCGCGGCGGACCACCTTCCGGACCGGGCAAGCCATGTTGATCTGCACCGCATCGGGCCGCTCGCCCCATCCAAGCGCCAGCCCTGCCCCGGCCGCCATCGTCTCCGGTTCGGCGGAAAAGAGCTGGAGCACCACAGGGTGTTCGCCCGGTACGGGCAGCATCTCCCGGGTCTTCCGGTTGCCGTGGGCCAGACCGGCACAGCTCACCATCTCCGTATGGACGAGGCCGACGCCGAGCTCCCGGAAGAAGGCCCGCACGGCAGGGAGACTGATCCCGGCCAGTGGAGCCAGCCAGAAGGGGTTGGCCACAGCTACCCCGCCTACCGTTCCGCCCCGCCAGGGAGGCGTTGTCGGGCAGAGGCCCTCAGTCATTCCGTTCCGCATGTGCATAGATCAGCCGGAGTCCTTCCAGGGTCAACCAGGGATCGGTGTGTTCCACCGTCTCCGTATGGGGCACCACCACCTCGGCCTGTCCCCCGGTGGCGACAACCCGCGTCTCTGTCCCCAGCTCCTTCCAGATGCGACGCACCAGCCCGTCGATGAGACCGGCGTACCCAAAGAGGATCCCCGACTGGATCGACCCCATGGTGTTGGTGCCGATGGTCTTTTCGGGGGTTTCCAGGGCCACCCTGGGCAGCCGTGCGGTCTTGCCGAAGAGCGCCTCCACACCGACGTTGAGCCCCGGAGCGATGGCGCCGCCGAGATAGGCGCCCTCCGGCGAAAGCACATCCAGCGTAACGGCGGTGCCGAAATCGACGATCACCAGCGGCGCACCGTAGCATTCCCTGCCGGCGAAGGCGTTGACCAGTCGATCGGCGCCCACCTCGGCCGGCGAGTCGTAGTGTATCTCCAGGGGCACATAGGAAGCGTTGACCCGGATCGGCGCAATGCCGAGACAGGCGTAGATCCCGTCCCGCCAGGCCACTTCCAGCGGGGGCACCACACTGGAGATCACCGCAGCCCCGATCTCCCCGCGGGTGACACCGGCGATCTGCAGGAGGTTGAGCAGATAGACAGACAGCTCGTCGCCTGTCCGCTGCTGCGAGCTGAGCCGCCAGTGCGCCACCACCTCCCGATCGCGGAAGATGCCAAGCACCGTATGGGTGTTCCCCACATCCAACACAAGTAGCATCACGGTCCCTCCAGTCGGGCCCGCAGATGGGGCCCTCGGTCAGAGTGTCGCCGCTACCGTTGCAGCGAGAAAGGAACCCAGCAGCAGAAGCGCACGGATACCGCCGAGCCGCAGTCTGGCGGCGAGAAGCAGAGCCAGGGTTGCGGCCGTCACCAGGTGCAGCAGCGTTCCGCACTGGAGTTCCCAGGGGAGCAGCACTGGAAGGGCGGAGGCACCTCCCATCCAGAAGGCAAAGGCCTGCTCGGCAACCCCGGCGACCGCCGTTCCGCCAGGCAGCCCCAGAAGGGCGGGCACACTGCAGATGACGGCAAGGGGGAGCAGAAGGGTGTACACCGGCACCGCCACCAGGTTGACCAGAAGCCCCGCCAGGGGCACCGCACCGAAGACGGAGGCGATGGTCCCCGCCGTGGCGGACCAGGCTACCGGCGACACGAGGAGCGTTTTGCCGTACCGGGGAAGCGGCGTTCCCGCCAGAAGACTCAGCGACAGCGCGGCAAGCATGGAAAGCCGCCACCCCACGCTCCAGAAGAGAAACGGTTCAACCAGAAGCAGCAACACACCTGCCGCCGCCACGGCATTGGCAACCGTCCAGCCTCTGCCCAGCTGAACCCCAACAAGGAAGAGCTGCAGCATCACGGCGGCCCGCAGCGCACTGGGGGCTGCACCCGTCAACAGAACATACCCCCAGAGGAGCAGCGAGGTGGCGCCAAGGCCGGCGGCGCTCCACCCAAAAAGGAGATACCCCAGCAGGGCCACGAGCCCCACATGGAACCCCGAAACGGCAAGCAGATGGACCGTACCCAGCCGGGCGTTGAAGTCGGTCAGTGCAGGATCGCGTACGCCGAGCAACACCGCCAGGAGGTGCCCCCGGACAAGCGGCGGCAGGACCAGATCGATACGTCGACGCAGCAGGGAACGCCAGCTGTGCAGCGACAGTGCCCGCTTCCCGGCGGGACGGATCTTCTCCGCATCGATCTCGCCGGCAACCCCTCTGGCCCCCCAGTACCGGCGCGGGGAGAAGCCACTCCGTGTCTCCTCAAGGGGACGAATCCTCCCCTCGATGCGGATTCGCTCGCCCTCCGGCACACTCTGCACCGGAAAGACTGTGGTGAGGTAGCGGGTTCCCTCCAGCGCCACCACCAGGGCGCGGCCCGCCCCCCATTCGCGTTCCTCGACAACGGTACCGACACCCCCCACCCGGGCGGGGAGGGGCCCGGGCGCTTCGGTCCGCGCCACAAGCAGTACGGCGCCCCCTACAATGAACAGGGCGATCAGTCCCAGTGCGGGCCACCAATCGGGATCGAACCGATCCGTACCGAGCAGGAGCAGACCAAGGGCGGCAAGGAGCGCCGCAAGGAGTGCGGGAAGAAGGGGGACCCCCTCCCCGGCAAAGGCCAGCGCCAGACAACAGCCGGCGAGAAGGGGCAGAGCCGGCAGCTCGGTAAGCATGTCTACCGCCCGAACGAGACAAGGGGAGCGATGCTTTCCATCTTCTTGGGGCCTATGCCGCGCACCCTGAGCAGATCCTCCGGAGCCGCAAAGGGGCCGTTCTGTTCCCGTTCCTCGATGAGCGCCGCCGCCGTGACCGGTCCGATACCCGGCAGGGTCTCCAGCGCCTTCTGTCCCGCGGTGTTCACCGGTACGAGGCCACCCCCGTCCTCCTGTCCCTGGAGGGTTCCGCCGGTCACTGTCTCCGTCCCGGCACCTCCCGGCTCAGGGGGAGCGGCTTCACCCTCTCTGGGCACATGCACATGGACACCGTCGGCCAGCTCCGCCGCCATGTTGATGGCCTCCGCATCGGCCTCTGCGGCGAAGCCTCCGGCCCGGGCCACGAGCTGGTAGATCCTGGACCCGGATTCCAGATGGTAGACCCCCGGATTCTCCACACCGCCGGTCACATAGACCACCCACTCCGAGGGTTCCCGGCTGGGTTCCGGCACGCCTCCCGCTCCGGTTTCCTCCTCCTGATAGTGCAACGCCGGTCCGGCCAGTGACCGTTCGGCCTCGTCCTCCTGCCAGGCGCCGCTGAAGTAGCCCAGCATTCCCCAGGCGGCAAGGAAGCAGGCGACCCCCGCCACGATAAACAGTATTCCCCGCACCCTGGACATTCCGTCCGCCACCCCCTCTGTCACAGGACTCGCCGCTATGTCGCCGGCGGCCCGTCGCTCCGGTCCGCCAGGCGACCATGGAGGCACCACTGTTCTCCGCGTTCAATACGCACCCTCTCGATCCGCCCCAGCAGCTCCGCTCCTCCCGGGACAAGGACCACCTTGTCCGTAGGCGTCCTGCCCTGGATGAGGCCCTCTCCTTTCGGGGCGTACCCGTCGAAGAGCACCCTTTCCTCAACCCCCTCGTACCCCTTGCTGATGGAAAGGGCGATCTCCCGTTCCAGATGCTGGGCCTCGATCATCCTGGCCTTCTTGACCTCCTCCGGAACGGTCTCCTCCAGTTCCGCCGCTTTGGTTCCCGGACGGGGGGAGAACGCCGCCGTGTGCACCAGATCAAAGCGGGAGCGCTCCAGCACCGCCATGGAGGCCCGGAAATCCTCCTCCGTCTCCCCGGGAAAGCCCACAATGAGATCGCTGGTGAGCCCGAGCTCCGGCAGGGCTTCCCGAAGCATCTCCACCACCTGTCCATACTGCGCAACGGTATAGCCGCGGCGCATGCGCCGGAGGATCCGGTCGCTCCCCGACTGGACAGGCAGATTGAGTGCCGGGCAGACCACCGGTTCCTCAGCCATGACCGCCACCACATCGGCGTTCATGTCCTTGGGATGATTGGTGGCGAAACGGAGCCGACGGAGTCCGGGGGTTCGGGCTGCATCGCGGAGCAGCCGGGCAAAGCGGTAGCCATCCTCCCGGTCCTCGCCGTAGCTGTTGACATTCTGTCCCACCAGGGTGATCTCCCGCACCCCGTCACCTGTGAGCTCTTCCATTTCGGCGAGGATCGCCCCGGGTTCGCGGGACTGGAAACGGCCCCGCACATAGGGGACGATACAGTAGCTGCAGAAGTTGTCGCAACCGTGGGCGATGGTGACATAGGCTTTGTAGGGGTTGCCCCTGGAGAGCGGAGGCGTGTGGAGGTCATCGAGGGCCCGTGGGTCGCCATCCAGATGATTCTCCCGTCCGCTGCCGTGGACACAGCGCTCCAGAGCCCCCGGCAGGGCAGCGAGATGTCTGGGACCGGCGACAATCCGCACCCAGGGATAGCGCTGCATGAGCTCCCCGCCCACCCGCTGGGCCATACAGCCCACAACGGCGGTTACCGGCCGACCGTCCCTGCTCCACCGTCCCTTGAGACGGCCAAGCTCGCTCCAGACCTTCTGTTCCGCCTTCTCGCGGATGCTGCAGGTGACATAGATCAGTGCATCTGCCGTCCCGGGGTCCGCTTCGCGCCACCCCGCACGGAAGAGGGTGGTACGCAAACGGTCGGCGTCGTAGACATTCATCTGGCAGCCGAATACCCGCAGCGCAAAGCGTGCTTCCATCAAACCAGCTCCCTGTGTTCCGGATTGGAATTGTATCATGATTTCACGAAGCCCTCTCTCCGGAGCGGAGGAGGGGTTCCTCTATGCTATAGTAGGCCAAGCTTCCTGCGAATGGAGGGGTCGTCCCCGTGAAACAGCTTCTTCCGGTCTTGCTGTTCCTGTCTCTCTGTGTCCTCCCCGCTACGGCGGAAGGGATCTCCTTCCCGCAACAGGTGGGAACCTTCACGATGGATGAGGGCGGCACACAGACACTGCAAACCACCAAGGGTTCCGTCGGCAGCTGGCAGTGGGCCTCCTACAGCGAACACCCCGGCCTGCATATCCATGTAGAGCTCCTCTGCGGCTCCGGCCCGGGATCCTGGGATATGCCGATCTTTCCCGGCGTGAAAAGCGACGGCCCCATCGGTTCAGGATGGACAGCCGAGCGCATCGCTCTGGCAGATCGTCCCGGCGTCTACCAGCACCATCCGTCCCTCGGCGGCAGTATCACCCTCAGCCTTCCCGAAGCGTGCACACTCCAGGTGGAGAGCCCCGGGGCGACGAAGGCGCAACTGATCCGATGGACAGAAGCCTGGCTCCGGGAGAGCGCTCCCGGCGGCGAGAACAAAAAAACAGCGGGACCAGAGGCCCCGCCGGAAGATCGTTCAATGTAGGCAAACGCCCCTTACTCGGCCGGCTCGAACATGTCCTTCGCCACGCCGCAGACAGGGCATACCCAGTCGTCAGGAATGTCCTCAAAGGCCGTGCCCGGCGCGACACCGGAATCAGGGTCCCCGTTTGCAGGATCATAGACATAACCGCAGACAGTGCAGACGTATTTCTTCACGATGAAAACCTCCTCTCAAGACTTGAACGCCACCTCACAGAGCGCTGCCATATGCCCTGTGTCCCGGCAAACCTGTTATCAGCTTCATTATAGATGCACAGCCCAAAAAACTCAATCAGCGTGAAAGGGGATTGCCATGCTACTTGTCACCGGCGGAGCCGGATACGTAGGAAGTCATATCGTCCTCGCTCTCCAGGAACACGGCCGGGAGGTACTCATCGCCGACGACTTCTCCACAGGCCATCGGGATCTCGCCCTAGCCGACACGGAGGAGGCGGACATCCGCGACACCGCAGCCATGGCGGCCGTGATGGAACGGTACGGCGTGGATACGGTCATCCACTGCGCCGCCCGGAGCCAGGTCGGCGAGTCCATGCGCGATCCGGAGCTTTACTATCACGTTAATGTGGCCGGAACGCTCTCGCTTCTTCGGGCCATGCGGCAGAGCGGGGTACGACGCTTCGTGCTCTCCTCCACCGCCGCTGTCTACGGGACACCGGAAACGCTCCCCATCACAGAGGATATCCCCCGCCATCCCGAGAATGTCTACGGTGAAACCAAGCACTTCATCGAAAGCATGCTGCACCGCTACGCACAGGCCTATGGTCTCCAGAGCATCGCCCTCCGCTACTTCAACGCCGCCGGCGCGGACCCCGAGGCGCGCACAGGCGAGCACCACGTACCGGAAAGCCATCTCATCCCTCTGGTACTCGACGCAGCCATGGGACGGAGAGAATCGATCACCGTCTTCGGCGACGACTACCCCACCCGAGACGGTACCTGCATCCGCGACTACATCCACGTCACCGACCTCGCCGACGCCCATGTCGCCGCCGTCACCCGACTCCAACAGCTGGACACACCGGGGTTCGGCGCCTTCAACCTGGGGAGCGGCAACGGGTACACCGTACAGGAGATCATCACCGCTGCGGAATCCGTCACGCAATGCGCCGTCCCCGTCCACAGGGGCCCCCGCCGGGCGGGAGATCCCCCTTCGCTCATCGCCTCACGTCACGCGGCAGAACGGGAGCTCCGGTGGGAACCCCGCCGCGACACCCTGGAGGACATCATCGGGAGCGCCTGGCGGTGGCACCGGAAGCGCTTCGGATAGCGCTCCCACGCTCACACCACAAAGAGCTCCCTGGGGATGCTCGACGAGAGCACCGCACAGCCCTGGTCGGTGACCACGCAGTCGTCTTCGAGGCGCAGACCGCCTCTTCCCTCCACGTAGATCCCCGGCTCCACGGTAACAACGTCATTGCAGCGGAGCGCACCCAGAGCCGCCCTGGAGAGCCGGGGGCCTTCGTGCAGTTCCAGCCCCAGGCCGTGGCCGAGACCGTGGGGGAAACACGGGCCGTACCCCGCCTCGTCCAGGAAGGTGCGGGCCGCCTGGTCCACATCGCTGCCCTTTCTCCCGGCGGCGATGGCATCCATGCCCCGCTGCTGGGCCTCCCTGAGGAGACCGTGGATCTCTTCAGCCCAGGGATCGATGCGACCGAGACAGAAGTTTCTGGTGATATCGCTGACGTAGCCCTTGTAGCGCGCCCCGAAATCGACAGTGACGCACTCGCCTTCCCGTAACGACCGTTCGGTGGGTGCTCCATGGGGGAGGGCACCCCTCGGGCCCGAGGCGACGATAAAGGAGGGGCCGCCCCAGCCACCTTCGGCTCCGGCAAGCACGATGTTGTACTCCAGCAACGCCGCGAAGTGGCGCTCGGTCATCCCCGGCCGGGCGTCCTCAAGCGTGGCGGCCAGGGCCTCGCCGGCGATCCGTCCCGCTTCCCGGAGCAGCTCAAGCTCCATGGGATCCTTGCGGCGACGCAGCTCCAGCACCACATCCGAGGCATCGACCCATTCGACCCCTTCCCCGGGGAGCTGAGCAAAGTCGGCACAGGTCAGCCGCTCCGCTTCGTATCCGATACGCTGGAGGCTCTTCCGCCGAAGCAGCTCCCCCTGCACCACCGCCAGAAGCCTCCTGTTGCCCTGATCCACCACGGTACAGGGGGACTGCTCCTTGGCCTGCGCGAGATAGCGGCCATCCGTAATCAGCAGGGCCTCCTCGCCGGTGACCACCAGAGCCGAGCTGCTCCCGCGGAACCCGCTGAGATAGTAGACACTCTCCCAGTTCGCCCCTTCCCTGACGAGCAGGAACAAGGCATCCAGCCCGCGTGTCACCAATGCCTTTCGTGCCGCTGCAATCCGTTCCTCGATCGGTCCGTCCACCATCGTCATCACTCATTCCTTTCCCCTGGGCATGGCCAGAAGCCGCCACAGCTCTTCGTGCATCGCCTTGGGCGGAGACTGGGAGACGCCGCCTGACTGAGGCGCCACAGCACCGATCCGGGCCCAGGGGATACCGGCCTGTTCCAGGGCTTCTAGGGCGGGGGCTTCTTTGCGTCGGGGCACCACAGCCAGAAGCACCCCCGAGGAGATCAGCTGAAGCGGATTGAAGGAGAGCCGTTCAGCGGCCCGTGCGGTCAGGCCATCCACGGGGACCCCTGCCTCGTCAACGGTGAGACGGAGCTCCCCGAGCAACCAGGCGATCTCGGCCACACCGCCCAGCAGTCCGCCTTCCGTGGGATCGTGCATGAACGAGGCATAGGGTCGGAGAAGACGGGCCTCAGGCAGGATGGAGAGCTCCCCGCTCCAGCCGCGGAGCCGCCGCAGTTCGTCCTCGCCGAACAGTCCGCGCAGCAGGTCCGGTCTGTCCTGGGCCAGGATGGACATCCCCTCCAGACCGGCGTGCTTGGTCATGATCAGCACATCGCCCGCCCCGATATCTTCGGCACGCAGACAGCGCTCCGCCCTCCCGAAGAGGGTCCCCGAAAGGACCGGTGCCTCATAGCGGTCGGTAAACTCCGTATGTCCCCCGACAATGGCGATCCCCAGCTCCCGGCAGGTGCCGTGGATCTCCTCCATCAACCTCTCCACAGCGGCTTCGCCGCAGGAAGAGGGCAGAATCAGCGTCAGTAGAAAGTAGGCGGGTTCGGCCCCCTTTGCCGCCACATCGTTGGCGTTGATATGGACCAGAAGGCCTCCCGCCCCCACCTGGGCCCCCACGACAGGATCCGAGGAGGCCACCAGGTACCCCCCCTTCTCCCAGGCGATCACGGAT
>JAIPGA010000009.1 GCA_021736445.1 Synergistales bacterium
CGTCTCCACGGTGCCGTCGTCTCTCTACGAGCAGGGAGGTTACTGGTTCAGACGACTCGCCAGCCCGATGGAGCTCAATTTCGTCGCGGCGCTGTCGAAACGGCTGGTCATCACCACCGGGCAGCGCGCTCCCAGGAGCACCCCCGCTCCGGTATCGCGGGACAGAAAGAGCAGGACCTTGGCGATCATGTTGGCGGCTTCGATATGCGGAGCCACCAGGATATCCGCAGGCGGGCCCATCTCCCGGGGAGGAGCCACCGCCTGATCCAGGGAGAGCGGCCCGGTCAGCGCGCAGTCTGCGATCTGCCCGCGGCGGTTCATCTGGGCGAGGGCCGCTGCATCCAGGGTGGAGGAGGCCTCCGGGTCCACCTCGCCGGAGGCGGAGAGAATGGCTACATGCGGCTGGGCGACCCCAAGCTTCCGGAAGGCTTCGGCGGCATTCTCCACAATGTGTCGCTTGTTCTGCAGATCCGGATAGGTGGCCATCCCTGCATCGGAGACGGCCACCACCCGCCCCAGCCGTTTGATGGAAAACATGATCAGGTGCGAGAGGAATTGGCCGGTCCGGAGCCCCCAGTCGCGGTTCAGCACCGCCTTGAGCAGCGTCGCCGTCTTCACACGGCCCTTCATGAGAACATCGGCGTCTCCGGAGGAAACGGCCTGCACGGCCTTCGCGGCGGCGCTCTTTTCGTCAGGGGCATCAACAATGGGAAATGCCTCCGGCTCGGAACCTATTTCGGCGAGGGCCTCCCTGACGAGGCGGGCCTCCCCAAAAAGCAGAGGCGAAACCAGACCACCTGCAGCAGCCTCCCGAACGGCGCCGAGGACATCCTCTCCATAGGGGCCGACGACGGCCAAACGCTTGCGTTTGTGATCGCTTGCAGCGCACTGGAATGTATCGAAATGCTCGAATCCCACCGGAACACTCCTTTCGGCAGCACCTCTTGTTCAGGCCTGCATCCGCAGCCTCGGAACCACGGGGTGAAAGACCGATTCCGCCACAGCCAGCCACCGTTCGACAGCCAGGGCATTCAGGAGATTCTGCGCCGTCAGGCGGGAATCCTCGATGCTCCGGCAGGCGTCCACCTGTACTGCATCGGCGAAGACGGACTGCGGGAAGGACATCACCACATCATCGTCGGGAGGTGAACGCCTGGGAAGGAAGGAACAGAGGACAACCTCCTCTCCCCCGCCCTCGAACCGGGTGATCTCGGTTTTCCTGCTGTTGAGGTAGGTCGCCCCGGCACGGAAACGCTCCTTGCGGGTATAGCCTTTCTCTTTCAGCGTTTCCTGGGCCTCCGGCTCGAAGGAAACCGTAGAGGCGGCAAGCACGGGGAAGTGCCGGACATAGAGGCGGATACCACGAAAGAGGGCATCACCGGCATCCTGCACCGCATCCCGCGAAAGCTCCTCGCCATCGCCAAGCAGCGGCATCCAGAGCGCCTCAGCCAGGGCGTTCTCCCCGGAGCCCGAGAAATCGCTCATGCAGAAGAGGCCGGCCAGGGCGGTGAGCATGATCGGCCGGTACCAGCGGTCTGAGGCCGCCGCCGTAAGGGAGGCGACAATGCCCCGTTTGCGGAGCAGGGCGAGAGGGTCTTGCTCCCTGGTTGTGGCGATGGCTTCGCCCAGAGGGGGGCCCTGGTCCTCCATCTGGCGGGCGATGGCACGCCGCTCTTCTTCCATGAGACCGAAGCAGGGCACAAGCCAGGCCTCCTCCTGCTCGGGACGCTCCCGGACCTGGAGCCACAGCGAATCGCGCTTGTCCTCCCCCAGCACCCGAAGACGGTCGAGACTCGGAATAAGCCGCGGACAGAGGATACATTCGCCGAAGAGGCGGTACATCCCCCACAGCCGCCTCCGCAGGACGGTATGGGACATGGCCTGTTCGACCATCTTGGAAAGGCTCTCCACCACGGTCTCGGCCGAGTAGGCGTGTGTTTCGGAATGCCCTTTGATCTGGAGATCCTTCGCCCCTTCGACCCAAGAGAGACGGGTTGACTTCGTCCGTCCCGTGTCGAGGTTCTCGATAAGCAGATGTGGTCCCCTGCGCCCCGCTTTGAGCGCAAAGGCCAGGTGCTCATCCACATGAAACGTCGATAACAGCTGATTGGGAGAAAACACCGGCTCCCCCTCCCTTTGCAGAATACCGCGCCGATCTGATACCTCGAGTCCTGCTCTCATGAGTACTGTGTACCAATCGCCCTCCCCTTCTCCCGTGACGTAACGGAAATCGTTGCAAGGAACAGAGTCCCATAGCGTTTCTCCAACTATACCATATAGCTCAGTCTACAACGCCCATAAAAAGAGGGAAGGGGGGAAGGATCGACGATCCTTCCCCCCTTCCCCGGTTCCGCTGTCCCCCGCGGTCAACAGCCTTCAGACATAGGTCTCCTCAATAAAGCGCTGCACCTTCCCGGGGTCCGGACGCCCTTTGTAGAGGGCCTCGCGACGTTCTCCGTAGGGCGCGAGCTGGTATTCAAACACGGGACGTTCGCATCTGTAGAGGATCCCCAGGGCGAAACGCTCCTGCTCGAAGGCCTTCTCCAGCGCCGCCGTTCTGTCCCATGGATCGTAGGACTCCTCCAGATAGTAGGTATGATCCTTGAACCACTTGAAGGTGTTCACCTTGTTGAAGGAAACGCAGGGCTGGAAGATATCCACCAGGGCGTAGCCTTCGTGCTGCATGGCGGCCTTGATGGTCTCCTTGGTCTGCTCCACGTCGCCGGAAAAGGCCCGGGCGACAAAGGATGCGCCCAGGGAGACGGCCAGCGCAATGGGGTTCACCGGAGCGTTCACGACGCCCTCCGGTGTGGTGGGGGTCTGGAAGCCCAGCGGACTGGTCGGTGAAGCCTGGCCTTTGGTCAACCCGTAGACCATGTTGTTGTGCACCAGATTGGTGATGTTGGGGTTGCGGCGGATGGTGTGGAGAAAGTGATTGCCGCCCTCGCCGTACATGTCGCCGTCTCCGCCGATCGCCAGGACAGGCATGGTGGGATTGGCCATGCGGAATCCCGTGGCGTTGGAGATGGAGCGGCCGTGCAGCCCGTTGAAAAAGTGGGCCTTCATGAAGTGGGGCAGCTTGGCGGCCTGCCCTATTCCGGAGGCCAGGAGCACATCGGAGGGCTTCAAATCCTGTTCGGCCAGCGCCTTCTTCAGCGCCTCCATGATCTGGAAATCCCCGCAGCCGGGGCACCAGGCGACATCCACCACGTCCAGTTCGTATTCCTTGAGATCTCTCATCGATACCCCTCCTCACGCCAGGTGTTCCCGGAGTCCCGCCTGCACTTCCTCCACGGAAAACTGCAGGCCCTTCCAGGTCAACACCCTGTCTTCCACCAGGAATCCCGTCTCCTGACGCAACAGGTTGCACAGCTGTCCGGTGGCGTTGCCCTCCACCGCCACCACATGCTCCGCCTGCTGCAGATAGCCTTCCGTTTCCGCCGGCAGCGGATAGACCTGGGACAGGTGCAGCAGCGCCGTATCGGGAAGCTGCAGCTGTCGGAGCGCCTCCTCGACAATATGGAGCGTGGAACCCCAGCAGAGCACCAGCCGGGTGTAGTCCTTCGGCCCCACCAGCGTCGGCGGCACCGTTTCGCTGCGGATTCCCTCCATCTTTTTGAGGCGCTTGGCGTTCATCCGGGTACGCAGCTCGAAATCCTCCCACACGTGTCCCTCTTCGTCGTGTTCGTGGCTGTCCACCCCGACAATCCCCTCTCCGTAGCCGGGCACGCTTCTCGGAGAGACACCGTCTTCGGCCATCTCGTATCTCCTGTAGGAGGGACCGGCTTCCACGATGTGCCGTTCCACCTCCCAGGATCCGCACTCGGGGACATCCAGGTCGTAGTAGGAGTTGATGAAGTACTGATCCGTCAGGACAAAGACCGGCGTCTGATAGCGGTCGGCCATGTTGAGCGCCCTGTGGGTAAGACGCACCGCCTCCTCCAGGGAACCGGGGGCGTAGACCAGCCGGGGGAACTCGCCGTGGCCGCCGTAGACAGCCAGTTCGAGGTCACCCTGCTCGGTTCGCGTGGCCATGCCGGTGGCCGGCCCCGGTCGCTGGGCCAGATGGACCACTACGGGCAGTTCGGCCACCCCGGAGAGGCTGATCCCTTCGCACATCAGCGAGACACCGCCGCCGGAGGTGGTGACCACCGGCCTGGCGCCGGCGAAGGAGGCGCCGAGGGCCATGTTGATGGCTGCGATCTCGTCTTCCACCTGCTCCATAGCAACACCGAAGGTGTGGGCGTTCTGGGCCATGAAGGTCAACACCCCAGTGGCGGGCGACATGGGATAGCCGCAGCAGAAGTCGCACCCGCCGGAGACGGCGCCCAGCGAGACGGCGTGGGCACCGTCGAAGACCACCCGCTCTTCCACCGAGGGATCGGGCTGCAGGGCGAAGGCCAGTGTCCCTTCGGACGCAAGCTCCTTCCCGCGCTCGATCCCCATGCGGGCGGCCTGCATGTTCCTGTCCACCGTTTCCCGGCTCTTGTGGCCGAAACGCTTCCGGAAGTAGCGTTCCATGATCTCCTCCGGCGCCTCGAAGAGCCCCGCCATGACACCGGCGGCGATGACATTGGCGAAGACCCTCCCCCCGGCCTCCCTGGCCAGTGATGCCAGAGGGATATGGAGAAAGGTCCCCGGCAGTTCGGCAAACTCCTCACCCAGCGCCTCCCGGTCGCCGACAATCACCGTCTCGTCGTCCAGCCGAGCCCGGATGTTGTCCCGGATGCCGCCGCTCATGGGGATCAACACATCGATCCGGTCCACCAGTGCACGGACCGGCTGGGAAGAAACCCGGATCTCCGTGGAGTTGTTCCCGCCCCGCACCCGGGACATGTATTCACGGTTGGCGAAGACGTGATAACCGGCCCCCTTCACCAGCTTCACCAGCAGCTGCTCGACGGTCTGCACCCCCTGTCCGGCTGCGCCGCAGAGCACAATAGAGATGTCGCGCCTCTCTCCCACGGGAAATCGTGCCATGTGCTTCCCTCCTTGCATGTCATAGGTCATACTCGCCTTAGCCGTATGCACACACCGCTTAACTGTAATCTATTTGAAGTTTAGCAGCTGCAGCAATGGTGTCAATCGGCGCCACGCTGACCAGGTGTCCATGATACCAGGAATACCGCCCTGGCCGGAGAGATCTGTGGCCCGAACAGGCAGTCCCGGATCATCCCTCGCCCCGGAGGTATGACAGCGGGGGCTGTTTTTGCTACCATGCCGTATGTTTATCTCTGACAAGCGCTTCCATTTCGAAGGGGTGGGAAATTATGGATGAACTGATACGCGCTATCCCGATATTCGGCACCATCGTCAACGCCCTGGCCATCGTGGCCGGAGGCACCCTGGGGTTGCTGCTCCACAAGCGCTTTCCCAAGGCCTGGACGGAGATCACCTTTCAGGGCATCGGTCTCTTTACCATCGTACTGGGAATACGGATGGCCATCAGTTCCCAGAGTGTCCTGATCCTGGTGTTCAGCATTGTCGTGGGCGGGGTCTTCGGCGCTGCCGCCAAGCTCGAAGACCGTTTGAACACCGCCGTAGGGAGGATCCAGCGGCGCTTCGCCGCCTCCAGCGACCGTTTTGTCGAAGGGGTGATGACGCCTTTTTTGCTCTTCTGTACCGGTTCCATGACCATCCTCGGGGCCATCGAGGAGGGTCTGGGGGGCTTTCCCAACCTGCTGCTCGCCAAGTCGCTGCTGGACGGCATGTCTTCCATCGCCTTCGCCGCCTCCCTCGGTGCGGGGGTGCTCCTCTCCGCGGTGCCGCTGCTTCTCTTCCAGGGGGGGATCACGCTCTTCGCAGCCTTCCTCGAACCGATACTGACAGAGGCCGTGATCACCGAGGTAACCGCCGTCGGCGGGCTGATGCTTCTGGGATTGGGGTTGAACATCATGGAGTTGAAAACGATCCGGGTCCTGGATATGCTCCCCTCTCTGGTGGCGGCCGGCGTGCTGGCCTCCCTGTTTCTGTAGATCCGGGGGATGACAGACCTCTTGGCCGCACCTGCGGGGCGTGCTATACTTTCCCCGAACGTAGCTATTCACTGATGAAACAAGAGCAGGGAGGTGTGGTGAACAGTGCGCACGTTTCGTTGCCTTGAATGCAAGCACGAGTTCTCCGTTGAGGAGCTGCCCCCGATTCTCAAGTGCCCCAAGTGCCTGAGCCACTATGTGGAGCTCGTCTCCGGGGAACCGCTGAAGGGGAAACCCTATGGGGGCAAGAGCTACAGCGTCAAGTAAGACCGCTGGATTCCGTATTGCGCCAATCGGGAAAGCACGGTATAATGCCACCTGTTGCGGGCGACTAGCTCAGCGGAAGAGCGCTTCCCTCACACGGAAGAGGTCACAGGTTCGAGCCCTGTGTCGCCCACCAGGAAGAGACAAACCCCTGTGCCGCAAGGCATGGGGGTTTTTGTTCGCCTTGCGGAAATACCCCTCAAAATTGGCGACCGTTTCCCGTCCCGTTTTCTCCATTGTCAGAAAATTGACCCTTCTCCTCCTCGGGGCTTATTTGTCAACCCCTCCATGTCTCCCGCCGAACGTCTCTCCGAAACAATAACCCGTCAATTTTAATAGTCATTCTCCATCCTGACTTCCCTCACTTTCTCCTTTCAAATCCACTGTTTGCCCAGCTCCGGAGAGAACCCTCCCGCCTTTCCCCGCGGGGCACACGCCATTTCCGCCTGAGCCGCTCTGCGGACCACCGGAGCCAGGAGCCATGGAACCTTGTGCTACGACTCTTCCTCTTCTCCCTCCGGGGGGGTGCTGGGGAGCGGCAGGAGCGCCCTGAGGACCAGGGCGTCCTCGCCATCCTGCTTGTAATAGCCAACCCGCTTCCCCGCAGGCGCAAACCCGAACTGTTTGTAGAGCCTCAGTGCAGCGGAGTTGGAGGGGCGGACCTCCAGCGCAGCGTACCGGCAGCCGGCCAGCTCGCCGATTCCGCTCTGGGCGACAAGCAGCTGCCCACCGATCATACGCCCTCTGTAGGAGGGATCAACGGCCATCCTCAGAATATGAAGCGCCGCCCGCTCGATCCGGCAGGCGGCGTATCCTACAAGCTGCTCCTTCCACCAGGCACCGATGTACATAGCCCCACTTCCCCGGCTCTCCAGATCTCCACGGATAAGCCCTTTGTGCCAGGGATCGGGGAAGCAGAGGCTCTCAAGCTGATAGATACGTTCGGTATGCCTGGGGGTACAGAACCCCAATTCAACCCGGAGCACCGAGAGACCGGGCCCTACAGCCCTCTCCGAATCGTCTGGTCCCTCTCCGGCCCGACACCGATGAGGACCACCGGAACGCCTGCCTGTTCCTCGATATACCGCAGGTAGTCCCGGGCCCCCTGCGGAAGCTCTTCGAAGGCGGTGCATCCGGAGATGTCGTCATCCCAGCCAGGAAACCCGCTGTATGCAGGTGTGGTCCCGGCGAGGGCGACACTGTGGTTGGGGTAGACCGTTCCGCTTTGCTCTGCTCCCGAAGCAGGCGTATAGCCTTCAACGACCTTCACTGTTTCGAGACCCGTCAGCACATCAAGCTTGGTCAGGGCGATGGCGTCGATGCCGTTGACGCGGATCGCGTACTTGAGCGCCACCATATCCAGCCAGCCGCAGCGCCGGGGTCTCCCGGTGGTGGCACCGTATTCGCCACCCTGTTCCCGCAGGTACTGGCCGGATTCTCCTTTTTCCTCCGAGGGAAAGGGGCCGCTCCCCACCCTGGTGCAGTAGGCCTTGACCACGCCGATCACCCTGCCGACAGCGGAGGGCCCGAGTCCCGTACCGGTGAGCGCCCCCTGCGCCACGGGATTGGAGCTGGTCACATAGGGATAGGTTCCGTGGTCCACGTCGAGAAGCGTCCCCTGCGCGCCTTCCAGCAGTACGCCCTGCTTTCGGGAAAGGGCATCGCTGATGACGACGGAACAGTCGCCTACGTAGGGGGCCAGGCTCTTTCCCCAGCTGCGGGCTTTGTTGTAGATCTCGTCAAAGGACAGGGGGTCTTCCCCGAAGACCCTGGAGAGCATCAGATTTTTGATCTCAAGGTTTGTGGAAAGCTTTTCCCGCAGGGTGTCCGGAGAGAGGAGATCCTCAACCCGAATGCCCATCCGGTTCACCTTATCCACATAACAGGGACCGATGCCCCGACGGGTTGTTCCGATGCTGTGCTCGCGCCCGCGGAAACGTTCCTCGGCGCCGTCGAGGATCTTATGGTAGGGAAAGACCACGTGGGCCGCGCCGCTGACAACGAGCCGGGCCCGGTCTTTGCCCTGTTCCTGCAGTCCACCGAGCTCCTCCAGCAGCTTGTCGGGGTCCACCACCACCCCGTTGCCAATCACGCAGGTCTTGCCGCTGTAGAGCATCCCGGAGGGCAGCAGGTGGAAGATGTATTTCTCCTTCCCCACGATCACTGTATGTCCCGCATTGGCGCCGCCCTGAAACCGTGCGATGACGTCGACATCCCCCGCGACGGTGTCGACCACGCGGCCCTTCCCCTCATCGCCCCACTGTGCGCCAACAATCACCTCTGCACGTCCATCCACGAGTAACTCCTCCTCCGTCTATTGCTGCGAACATCGAGAAAACAGCTGGGGAATGGTCACGAATTCCACACTGTCGTACCTGTCGGTATCCACACTGGCCAGAAAATCGTAGGTCGCGGGACGGTTGTGGCAGATCACCACCACCCATCCCCGCCGCTCGGCCATGGAAACGGCCTTGTCGAGCTGGCGTTGCATAAAGGACCGCTCGGTATAGTGGTCGAGAAAAACGCTGTTGTAGGCCGCATCGAGGCCCTGGCGGCAGGCCACCTCGTAGGCGATGGAGCTCCCGCTGGTCCGGCTGTCCACAAAGGGGAGGTGCCGCGCTCCCAATTCGCACATCAGCGGCTCCATGAGCGCCCATGTGGATGTCGCCAGGGAACCGCGGTGATTGTTCAGCGCCACCGCTTCGGGCAGTTCGACAAAGGCTTTCCGGACGGCGGAACGGATATCCGCGGAGGCCATTCCCTCTACAATCCAGGAGCGTTTGTAGGTGCCGGCGTCCTTGTCGGTATCGCTGATCGCCTGCATCGGCAGATGGATCATGTAGGGGAGCTGTTTCTCCTCGGCCAGACGCCTGGTGGCCTCCGTCCCGCTGGTCCCCGGGATGATCGCCCAGGTAAGGGAGATCTCCAGCCCGGCGAATCTCCGGGCCAGCGGCAGATTGTACCCGAAATCGTCGACCACGATCGCCACCAGCGGCGTGCCTCCGCTACAGCGCAGGCCTGTCCCGCCGTTCTCCCGTGCATTCCCTTCCCGGGCGCTCCCGAGTTCCGACTCGATACGGAGATACTGTTTCTCCAGCAGCGTCGCATCCCCGGACCCAGGTGCTGCCCCTGTCGAGGCCCATCCCCCTAGTATATCTTCAGAGAGTGCGGTCTCCACCTCTCCGGCTGTCTGGGCGGTGCTCGTCTCCACAGGAATCCCTGAGAAGGAATGCAAGGTGAAGACAAGATAGGCCACCCCGGCCAGCAGCAGAACCAGGAAGAACGGCAGACGCTCTCGGATGTGATGCCAAAGGCTTCCGGAAGAGACCATCACGCGTTATCTGCTGTCTCCGGCACCTACTGGTGCTTCCCGTTCCGCCGGGTCCGTCATGTCGTCCGAAACCGGTATCGCCCCGTCGTCGACGATCAGCTCCATCTCCTCTATGGCTTCCTGGAGCTGCCGGTCCTCGCTGTGCACCCGCACGAAGTCGCCGCTGACGGTGATGTCCGGAGACAGACCGATCTCGTCGATGATCCGCCCTGAGGGGGTGTGGTACTTGGCGATGGTGACATAGAGACCGGAGCCTTCCGGCAGGGGGAAGAGGGTCTGCACCGATCCCTTGCCGAAACTCTTTTGGCCCATCACCAGGGCACGTCCGTTGTCCTTCAGCGCACCTGCGACGATCTCCGAGGCGCTGGCGCTTCCTTCGTTGATGAGCACAATCATGGGAAGATCGGTCACGCGGTCCGCTGTGGCATGGATCTCATCGTTGGCCTTCTTGACACGGCCCTTCATCCCCACGACCAGTCCTCCCTGGAGGAATGTATCCGCCACATCGACAGCGGAATCCAGCAGGCCGCCGGGGTTGTTCCGCACGTCCAGGATGAGTCCGCGGGCGTCGTCGCTTTCCACCTCGTGGAGCGCCGAACGGAGCTCGCCTGCGGTCTTCTGGTTGAAATGCACCAGTCGGATATAGGCGATGGCGTCCCGCAGCATCTCGAAGCGGACCGTCTTGATCTGGATCTGCTCTCGAACGATGTCGAAGCGGAGGAGACCCGTCTCCTCGCGATCATCCCGCCGCACCCAGATGGTCACCTCCGTACCGGGCTTGCCGCGGAGCGTGGAGACCACCTTCTGCTGGTCCCAGCCGGTGATCACCTCGTCGCCCACCTTGACGATCACATCCTGCGGTTTCAGCCCGGCGCGGTCGGCCGGGGTATCCTCAATGGGACTGATGATCACCGTTCTGCCGTCCCGTTCGGTGATGTAGATCCCGAGACCCCCATACTCGCCTTCCATCTCGATTTCCTCTTCCTTGAGCTGTTCCGGCGACACATACCGGGTATAGGGGTCCCCCAGCGAGGAGACCATACCCTTCAGGGCACCGTGCACCAGGACATCCTCGGAGATCGTTCCATCCTCATCGACGTGGTAGGTTTCCAGGATGGCCCGGGTCTGCTTGATCAGCCAGAGCGACTTGGCATCAAAGGGAACCACCTGCTCCAATGAAAAATCATCGGCCCTCAGCCCTCCGGTGAGGCCCACCAGGAGTGCGCCGATGACAATGCCTAGAATGACACCTCGTGTTTTCTTCCACATAACGACAACAGCTCACCTTCGCGAATCTTTGTATAGATATCCCATCGTTCGTTCCACTTGATCGCCCTTTCGGGCTGAACCGCTCATCTCCCCAGGTACCGCATGGGGTCGGTGGCGTCACCGTCCTTGCGCACCTCGAAATGCAGGTGAGGCCCTGTGGAGACACCGGTGCTTCCCACTTGCCCCAACACCGTCCCCTGGCTCACCCGCTGCCCTTCCCGGACACGGATCGAGGAGAGATGGGCGTACACGGTGGAGAGCTTGCCCCCATGCTCAAGGATGACGATCTGACCGTATCCGCGGAGCCAGCCGGCGTAGAGCACCTCGCCCGTTGCGGCGGCCCGGACGGGATCACCCTGGTCTGCGTCGATGTCGACACCGGTATGCCGCATCCGCGTACCGAATACGGGGTGCTGACGCATCCCGAAGGGGCTGGTCACCTCACCGCGGACGGGCCACGCCAGCGGACCGGAGGGTTTTTTCAGGACCGGGCGCGGGCGTTCGCCCCGCTCCATGGCCTTCTTTGCCTCCTCACGTCGCTTGCGTTCCAGGGCCTGCCGCTTCCGCACAAGGAGCTGGTGGATCTGCCGCTCCACCTGTTCTTCCAGCCGCCGCAGCTCCTGGACAGTGCTCTTGTGTTCCTCCCGTCTCGAACGCAGCTGTTCCAGAAAGGTGTTCCGCTTGTTCCGGATCGCCACAAACTCCTCTTTCTTCTTTTCCTCCGCGGCCCGCTGTCGTGCAAGGAGCTTCTGCTGCTTCACCAGCTCCGAGCGGGCGGCATCGAGCCTGTGCTTGTGCTCGATGCTCTCGTTGAAGAGCTCTTCGTCCTGCCGCACCATTCTGTTGAGATAGTAGGTGGTCTTCAATGCATCCTGCGCGTTCTGGGAGGCCAGGAGGAGGCTCAACTCGCCCATGTCGTCACCGTGTTTGTAGAGGGCGATGATCCGTTCGCCGAGCAACGTCCGGATTGAGGCGATCCGCTCCTCGGTATCGGCGATCTCCTTCTGCAGCTCCGCCAGACGTTTGCGGGTTTTCTCCTGTTTGAGCTCCAGCAGGGAGAGCCGCTGTTCGGCCAGAGCGATCTCGTCGGTCAGACGTTTGAGCTCCTGCAGCACATTCTGCTCTTTCTGCGTGCTCTCCTGAAGCCTGGCCTTGTGGTATTCCACCTTGCGTTCGATGTCGGAGAGCCGCTTTTCGTTGCGTGTGATCATGTCCCGCAGATCCTGGACCGAGGGGTCCGCCCAGGCGGTCCCCGCAGCAATGGTCAGGAATGCGAGCGCCACGCAGAAGAGAAGCATCAGGGGAACGGGAAGAACTGGTTCTCGGTTTGGGAAGGGTTTCATGCCAACACCTCCTTCGAGAGGAACCACACAACCGTGGTGTCGCTGCGGTCCCGACAATGGACAGCACCACGCACCCGCGCGGACCGCCGCCAGGTTATATCGGTTTCAGGGCCTTGCGGATGAACTTCTCCACCGCCAGCCAGCTGCTCACCCATCCCACTGTCGTGCCGCCTCCGAGCAACACGATACCGAGACGGAAAAGCAATACGGGATCACCTATGAGCTGCACAAAGGGAAGGGTCTGCTGGATGCCCCGCACCACCGTATGGTAGGCGCTCCCGAGCATCACCGTGGCGCCCAGGGCCCCCAGGGTGCCGAGGAGCATCCCCTGCAGCACGTAGGGGAGAGCCACAAAGGTGGTGGTCGCCCCGACGAGCAGCATGACACTGATCTCCTCGCGCCGGGAGTAGATGGCGATCCGTATGGTATTGAACAACACCAGTGCACTGGCTGCAATAGCGATGATGAGTATACTCGCCGACAATCGCGTTGCAAATTCCGACAGCCGGGACAGCTTGTCGGCCAGGGAACCGGAATACACCACATCCACCACCTCGGGGACAGCCAGAAGCCGCCTGGCGATCCCCTCCACCATGGCCGCTCGTTCCACCTTCACTTCCACACTCGGCGGCAGGGGATTCTCCTCGAGGATCGTCAGCGCTTCGGCGTTTTCGTCCAGGCGTTTTTGCAGTTCCATCATGGCTTGTTCGGGCACCACGGTGCGGACCGACACCACGCCGGAAAAACCGGATACCTGTCTGGCCACCCTGGAGAGTTGATCGTCCATCCCCTTGTCGAGGAAGGCGGTGATCTGCAGCTCCTGCTCCACCTGACTGACCAGGTAGCGGGTATTCAGCATGAAGAGTGCGCTGCTTCCCACTAAAAAGAAGACAGCCACCGCGGTGATAAACGTAAGAATGCTCAGTCCCCAGTGTCGCCAGAGCAATCGAAAGGTGTCTCTGAGGATATATCTAAAGGTCCCCATCAGCCTCATACCTTCCCCGCTTCTCGTCCCGGATCACACGCCCCTTGCTGAGCTCCACGACCCTCTGTCTGTATGAATTCACGATATTGTGATTGTGTGTCGCCATGATAACAGTGGTGCCGGAGGCGTTGATGGACAGCAGCAGCTGCATGATATCCTCGGCGGTGTGTTCGTCGAGATTGCCGGTAGGCTCGTCAGCCAGGAGAATGGCCGGCGAGTTGACCACCGCCCTGGCGATCGCGACCCGCTGCTGCTCTCCCCCGGAGAGCTGTGGCGGTCTCAGAAACCGGCGCCGCCAGACACCGACGCGGTCCAGCACCTCACCGGCTCGCTCCTTGACCTCCGCCGGGGGCACGCCGATGACATCCAGCGCAAAGGAGACATTCTCGATCACAGTGAGATAGGGCAGCAGTTTGTAGTCCTGGAAGACCACGCCCAGATCCCGGCGGTAGAGAGCCAGATCGAGGGCGCCCATCTTCCGGAGGTTGAAGTTGCCCACCGAGAGCACCCCAGTGCTGCTCACGGCCTCCCTGGTGATGAGCCGCAGGAGGGTGGTCTTCCCGGAACCGGTGGAGCCGATGAGGTAGACAAACTCACCGCTGGAAACGGTAAGATAGACATCCTCAAGTGCGCAGATATCGGGATCGAAGAACTTGCTCACTCCAGCAAAACGGATGTCCATCACGTACGCCTCCGCATGGCCCACACCTGCCCGACCGCTCCGACGATCTCCTGCGCCGTCAGCGCGTAATACTCCCGCAGCTCCTCCACGGCCCCGCTCTGGCCGAAGGTGTCCCCTATCGCCACGGATCGGACCGGCACCGGATACTCGCTGCAGACAAGCTCGGAGACGGCGCTGCCCAGGCCGCCGACGACACTGTGCTCCTCGGCGACGACACAGCAGCCGGTCCGCCGTACGGAGCCGATGATATCCTGCCGGGGCAGGGGCTTTACGGAGTAACAGTCCAGCACATCGGCTTCTATCCCCTGCCGGGAGAGCGTTTCGGCCGCCTCCAGAGCCACGGAGACCATAATACCACAGGCGCAGAGGGTGACATTGTCGCCCGTCCGGAGCGATCTGGCACCGCCGGGGCCGACGGCAAGGGAAGCGTTCCCGGCCCCCACGGCATCGGGGAGATCACGGAAGGCACTGAGCCGCACATAGGAACAGCAGGGTTCGGCCACCAGCCGCTCCAGCAATCCGGAGAGCTCGCTTCTGTCGGAAGGGACCAGCACGGAGACCCCCGGCAGGGCCCGGACAAGGGCGATGTCCTCCACCACCTGGATCGTCCCGCCGACGGCCCCGTTGGAAAAACCGGGTGTGACGCCAAGCACGATCATGGGATGGGCGGGCAAGGCGATGGAACCGCGGATCTGGTCGTAGGCCCGGGTCAGAAAGAAGGGCGTCGAGGGACCGACCACCGTCAGCTTGCCTTCGCCGGCCAGACCGGCGGCGACCAGCGCCAGATTCTGTTCGGAGTACCCTACATTGATGTACCGTTCCGGGAAACGGTCGGCAAAGAGCGCAAAGGACTCTTCGTAGATATGTCCCCCGTCAACCACATAGATGTCGGGCTCTTCCTCTGCAAGATGGGTCAGCATCTCGTCGCATTCGTCGATCACCGATATCGCCTGGTCCCGTCTGCTCACGCTCCGTCACCGCCCTCTCTCTGCCTGCGGGATTCGATCTCCCGAAGCGCCCAGTCCACATCAGGCCTGCCGTTCAGTGTCAGCATCCGCCCGGCATCCCGGTCACCGAGGCCGCAACCGAGCCTGACGTCTGCAAACAAAACCAGGGGCATCCCGCCTCCGGCGGACGCGCCCTCTTTTTCCGTATAGACACGCTCCATGTCGGAGAAGTCGTGGCCGTCCATATCCGCCGTGGGACAGCCAAGAATCCGGCAGTGCTCCTTCAGGATGGAGCCGGCGGAATCCCGGGCGTTTTCGGCTCCTTCCACCTGTGGGAGGGTCACCAGAAGCACAAGATTGCCGAGGCGCCGCTGGAAAGAGAAGCGGAGGCTTTCCCAGAACACCCCCTCCTGGGTCTCCCGGATATCGAGAAGACAGGCCACGGAAGGCGAAGGGTCCACATCAGCCAGAGACAACGCGATGCCCGCGGCGATTCCCGGCCCCTGGCCGTGGAAGCCCGGGGTCGCATCGATGCCCGGCGTCCGCCGCATGGTGGGCACACCCTGGAGCATGGCTCCCAGTCGCGCATAGCTCCAGAGCTCCGACCTCGGGAAGAAGCCCCGCCCCGCCAGGACAGCGTACAGCGAAGGACAGGCAAGCACATCGCTCAACACAAAACGGTCCCGCCCCCCCTCAAGCGGCGTCTCGGGGGCAACCCGCAGCCTCTCCCAGTAGAGAAACACCAGGATGTCCACCAGGGCCAGCGATCTGGAGAGATCCCCCGTCCCCGCGAGGGAGATCATCCTTACAACATCCTTACGGACCTCCGCCGCAATGTTGCTCAACTCTCTGCTGCGTTCAGCCTCCATCAGCCATCCCCTCCCGCACACTCGTCCAGGCCTGCCCAAGCACCCTCTCTACCTGACGTGCAGCCTGTTGCGGATCAACGGAGGCGCTCTGCGGATTTGGAAGCGCCCCACGCCCTTCCCAGAGCGGTATTCCACAGCTCCCGGCCAGGGCACGCACCTTGGGGTCATAGGGAAGGACTGTCACCGGACGGGCGCACAGCACCGAAAAGAGCACAAAGTGCAATCGCATCCCCGCCGCTCTGTCACCCATCGCCCATATCCCGGCAATCTCCTCCGGCCCGCGCACCGACTCGATCGTCTCGACGGAAAGCCGCCCTTCATCGGCGAAACGTTCCATCAACGCCGCATCCTCCGGCGACAGCGCCACGGCGACAAGAGACAGTCCACACTCTTTCGCGTACCGCTCCACCACATCGGCGCACAGGGCCTCGTACCGCCCGTCCCAGGGGCGCAGATTGACCAGCAGGTTTCCCCTGTCCGCCTCGCCCCGGTCCATCGCCCCCAGCAGAAACGCAGGATCGGGAGCCAGCTCCCCGCTCATTCCCATGGACGCAAGCAGCTCCAGAGAGGGGCGATCCCGGACACACCGGGGACTGCAGGAAACGAGGGTTCCCCTGGCAAGCCACCGCCCCAGCCGGCTCCGCAAGGGGCCGATGGACTGCCCGAAAACCCACGGACGGCACCCTGCCCTCCGGGCCAGACGAACGACCCCCCAATAGTAGAGGCAGGAGCGGACGCTGGTGGCATCCTGCAGGAGTCCGCCGCCGCCCAGCAGAAGCGTCCGGCTCGAACGGAGCGCCTTCCACACCTCCCGGGGACGCCACCTGTTGACGGCCGCGACACCGAACCGTTGGGAGATCGCCCCGGGGTCGGCGCTCAGAACACACTGTCTGCGGCGGGGAATCCCCAGCCGTTCCAGCCCGCCGGTGAGCGTCGCCGCCAGCACCTCGTCGCCGAGGTTGCCGAAACCGTAGTAGCCGCAGAGGGCGACATCAAAGGAACGACGCTTGCGGGGCATGAGCACCGGTCAATTCAGAATCGGCCGTTGCCAGCGCCGCCACAGCGGCAGTGCGATCCACCACAGCACAGCCGCCAGGAGCAGCCCCAGCAGGACACCGGAGACCACACCGTTGCCCACCCGCCAGAGGGTAAAGTACAGCGGCGTGTGGAAGTGGCAGAAGCTGTTCACCGCCGAGGCAAAGGCGAAGACAGACACCACGCGGAAGACCTCCCGGTAGCGCGGCCAGAGATCCTTGCGTCGGAAGAGGTACCAGAGCACCAGCGCAGGGTAGCCCAGGAAGAGCTCCTTGTTCCTCGGCCGGGCCACCAGCAGCTGCTCCAGTTTCTCGCGAACCGTCACTTCCCATCCCGGAACGAGCGAGACGTTCCCGCTCCGGAGCACCAGGAAGGCCACGCCTCCCAGCAGGGCACCCAGCAGCACGAATTCGCCCCACACAGGCGGCCGGGACAGCACATGCCCCAGCGATTCCGGGTGGATGCGCCGTTTCAGATCCGAAAAGAGCACCAGCAGAGGAGGCAACAGCAGCGTCAGTTTGACCCCCGAGAAGGTGCGCAGTCGCAGCATATACTCCGGCACCCCGAAGAAGGCCGCCACCGTACAGCCTCCCACCAGGAGGACCACCATCGCCATGGACAAGGCCAGGGTCGGTCGGCGCCACCCGTCGAGGGCGAAGAGCGCAGCCTCGGCGGCCACCAGGGCTGTGGCCAGTGCACCGACGAGCTTCGCCGCCTGACTGTTGTTGTAGACCGCCAGCCCCAGTCCGGCGGCGATAACCAGCAACACCACAAACCCGCCGATCTGGAGCGGCTCCCGTTCGGTCATGGCATTGCGCCAGAGATACTCCATGGAGCAGAAAATCAGCACCACAGCCAGGGCGACGGCTGCAAGCAGTGAAGTGGAACGATCCTGCAGGGTCTCCGGCCAGGCGGAAACGTAGCCACCTGCCTCCAGCTCCCCCGTGACGGCGGCGATATCCTCGGCGAATCGATCCAGACGCTCCCCCGAAGCGATGGCGTAGGGACGCATCAGCAACAGACGCACCGAACGTTCCCGGGCGGCGCGGATCATCCGCTCCACCAGATCCCGGCGTCCCAGCCTGCGGCTCAGCACCTCCTCTTCGGTGACGCTGTGCAGGGGAAGCACCCGGGGATAGCCGCTCCATACCAGGGAATTCGCTCCCCACTGGCGGGAAAACTCCACGCCGGCCACGGCGACCCCGATCTCCCCGGCCATGCGACCCAGAGCGGCGGCATGGGGGTAACCGGCCGCAACGGCACCGGCCGGAGCGAGACAGCGGATCCCCTCGTAGCGATTGCAGAGATCACGTATCTGTCGCACCACGGCGTCGGTGGGGACACCGGCGGTCTGCATCGGACGATAGATCACCGGGACATCCAAATCCGCGCACTGCCGGAGCCCGGCGATATCGGGGAGCACCCCCGCTTCCAGAAGCATCCTGTAGGAAAAGGGGAGGATGAAGGCCTGCCCCCCCTCAAAGGGCAATTCCCGGAGCGCCGGGAACTTCATCTCCAGATACCGTCGCACCTGAGGCAGGAGTGCCTCTGTTTCCTCCGGAACGGTCACCACGGCCCGATCGCTCATGCCGGGCTGTTCGTGGTCGGGCAAGGCGGGTGCTACCCTGCTGTAGGGATCAAAGCGGATCGGCAGTGCCCCCCGCTGGAGCTCCCGGCCCGTGAGCTCGTAGACATTGAGCCCCTCCAGGCCTGCATCCTCCAGCTTGCGGTAGGTCTCCGGAAGAGAGAGCCCTTCCTCGGAACCCATCTCCCGGAGATCCTTCAGATCCGCCACCACCGCCACCTGCATATGGTCGCCCTCTTCCTGCCAACGCTGCAGCAGCGCAGGCAGCGACAGGAGCAGGGCAAGCCCAAGGGCCAGGAAAAACAACACTCGTCTGTTCATGCTTCACTCCTCCCGGCGGCCAACTGCCATGCCAGGCTATATCCCGCCTGCTCCAGCAGACGGCTGGCCACAGCCAACGGCAGACCCACCACATTGTAAAAACACCCTGACAGCGACTCCACGAGAAGGCCCCCGAGAGCCTGTATCCCATAGGCGCCGGCCTTGTCGAAGGGTTCGCCGCTCGCTACGTAGGCAGCAAGCGCCGCTTCCGGGAGATGGCGGAAACGGACCAGGGTCTCGCCATAGTCCGACCGCATCCTTCCGTCGGCTCCGATCACCGCAACACCGGTAACGACGCGGTGTTCCGCTCCGTTCAATCGCCGCAGCATCGCCAGCGCCTCGCTCCTCTCCACGGGCTTCCCCAGGAGCTCTTCTCTCCAGATCACCATCGTATCGGCGGCCAGGACGGGGCGGAGGGTGTTCCCGGCGGCGACCTGCTCAGCCTTCACACGCGCCAGACGGACCGCCGCGTCGACGGGAGCCTCTGTCGGAGCGGTGCTCTCGTCGATCCCCGCAGGCTGCACCGCCACGGTCCATCCGAGCCGCTCCAGAAGCTCCGCCCGCCTCGGGCTGGCCGAGGCCAGCAACAGCGGCCGCCCGCCGCCGGGACTCATCGACTCAGCCATATGCCGACCACCGCCCCGATCAGGGTTCCCAGGTTGACCCGGAAGGAGATGGAGAGACCGCACCGCATAAAGACGAGGTCCAGTTCCCGGAGGTCGAACCCCACTGCGGGCAGGGGCGAGAAGTAGGGGAAGAGCAGCCCCAGGCGATGGAGCAGCAATCCGGCGAGGGTTCCCAGAACAATGCAGACCACAATGACCAACCAACGTTTCGTTCGCACAGGCAGCGTCCTTTCATCGCATGACGGACATCGCCAGAGCCAGGCCGCCTATGGCAAAACAGTACCACGCAAAGCCGCCCCATCGCCCGCCGATGACAACCTTGCGGAGCACCATCAGGGAAAACAGTCCCGACACCAGGGCAATCACGGCACCCGCTATCCAGCCGGAAGGCAGGCTCGCCACAAAACCGCTCACCCCGGCGGTGTCGGTCAGTTCGAGCAACAAACCGCCCGCAATGGCGGGCAGAGAGAGCAAAAAGGAAAACCGGAAGGCGTCGTCCCGCCGGACACCCAGAAAGAGGGCCGTGACGATGGTGATCCCCGAACGGGAGATGCCGGGTATGACGGCGAATCCCTGGACCAGTCCGACCACAAGGCCAACTACCAGACCGATCCGCCCGGCTCCGGAGGACGGGGACAACCGGCTCCCTGCAAGCAGCACCGCCCCTGTACCGAGCAAGGCGGCTCCGATGGCCGCGAGACTGCCGATCCACACCTCGACAAAGGGTTTCAGAGCGATGCCCACGACTCCCGTCACCACCGTGCCGGCAAGGATCGCCCATCCCATCCGCCAGCCTTCGGAGTCCCTTGCCCCGGAACCTCCGAAACCGGAGCCCCACTGCACCGCCAGAGCGATCAGGTCCCTACGGAAATAGAGGATTGTCGCGGTCATCGTCGCGACATGCAGGAGGATATCGAAGGAGAGAGGGGGCTCCGACCAGCGCAACAACACCTGGGCCAGCCCCAGATGACCGGAACTGCTGACAGGCAGGAACTCCGTAAGCCCCTGCACCAGACCAAGCAATGAGGATTCTATCACCGGCGATCCACTCCATAACGTCTGTGCTGGATTTGTGCTTGCGTACGAACAGTGTCGATGCTACTCCTTCACCACGGAAATCATAGGCATCACGAGCGGATTGGAACGCGCGTTCTTGCGCAACAGGGAGCGCAGTCTTCCCCGCACCTCCTCGGCGAGCAGCTCGGGGGAGCGATCCTTTCGTTCGGCCACCCGGCCGACCTCCCGGGTCACGGACTCCTCGAGCATCTCGTAGAGCTCCCTGGCATCCCCCTTGTGGACATATCCGCGGCTTTCGAACCGCGGTGTGCTCTTGAGTCGCAACTGTCTGTCCACAGCAATGGAAACCACAATGACCCCGTCTTCGGAGAGATCCCGCCGCTCTTTGAGGAGACTGTCTTCCATCTCGCCCAACGCCTTCCCGTCCACCAGGATAGCGCCTGCGGGCACCGTCTGCTTGACACCGGCGCGTTTTCCGGTGATCCGCAACACATCGCCGGCCCGCATGACAAAGGCGTGTTTCGCAGACACCCCCACCTCTTCGGCCAGCTGTGCGTGCCGCACCTGATGACGGTACTCGCCGTGGATCGGCACGAAGAAATCGGGACGAACCATGCTGAGCATCATTTTCAGCTCCTCCCGGGCGGCGTGGCCGGAGACATGGATCTCCTTGTTCTCCTCGTAGATCACCTCGCAGCCACAGGCGAAGAGCCTGTTGATCGTCCGGCTGACCAGCTTTTCGTTGCCCGGGATGGGGGTAGCGTTCACCACAACCAGATCCTTGGATCCGACGTTGAGATGGCGGTGCTCCCCCTTGCTCATCAACACCAGCCCCGAGAAGGGTTCTCCCTGGCTGCCGGTGGTCAGGACCGCCGTTCTGTTGGGAGGGTGGTTGTTGGCCTCGTGCATAGGGAGAAACATGCTGTCGTCCACGTTGAGATAGCCCAGCTCCCGGGCGAGCTCCACGTTTCTGATCATGCTGCGCCCCATCAGGGCCACCTTTCTGTTGAACTGGGCCGCGGTGTCGAAGACCTGCTGGACCCGATGCAGATTGCTGGCGAAGGAGGCCATGATGATCCGCCTGGACCGGTGCAGCCGGAAAATCCGCTCCAGTGTCCGTCCCACCACACGCTCCGAAGGGGTGAATCCGCTCCGTTCCACATTGGTGGAATCGGAGAGCATCAGCATGACACCCTCGTTGCCCAGCTCCGCGAAGGTGCTGTAGTCGGTGATGCGGCCGTCGATGGGCGTGGGATCAAGCTTGAAATCCCCCGTATGGACCACCTTGCCGAGAGGCGTATCGATCGCCAGCCCCACACCGTCGGGAATAGAGTGGCACACCGAGATGAACCGGATACCGAAGACGCCGAGCTGGATGGTATCGTTGGCGCTGATCTCGTGCATTTCTGCTTTGTATCGGGGAATGGCCTCCTCGAACTTGCTGCGCACCAGTCCCAGGGTGAGCTTGGTACCGTAGATGGGACAGTCGATCTTGGGAAGCACAAAGGGCAATGCACCGATATGGTCTTCGTGGCCATGGGTCAGCACAAGCCCCCTGATCCGATGTTTGTTTTTCTCCAGGTAGGTGATATCGGGGATCACGTAGTCGATCCCCAGCATGTCCTCGTCGGGGAACATCAATCCCGAATCAATGATCATGATGTCCTCCCCGTATTCGAGGAGGTACATATTCTTCCCGATCTCCCCGACTCCTCCCAGCGGAATGAAGCGCAGCTCCTCCTGCTGCTTGCTCCGCGACGAACGACGGCTCTTCTTGCTCTTCGATCCAGTCTGTGTATTCTGTTCGCTCTGCTTCTTCATGGAACCTCCAGTATCTATGTGTGATTCGTTTTTCGCATCCGAGACAGCGTATCATCCCGCCAACGACACAACGACTCAAGGGGCAGCCCCGAAGGCGCCCCTTGACAGAACAGATTCATAGTACTGTCCGGGAAACCGCGGGTCAAGGAAGGCGGGCACTCTCCTTTACAAAATTCGGGGAGAGATGCCCGGTACCAACTTTTTTCTCTCCATGGGTTGCACACTCCGCAAAGGCATGATAGTATATTTCGCGCTCTAGGGGCAAGAAAAAAGATGAACGGCACTGGGGTATGGTCTAATTGGCAGGACGCCTGACTCTGGATCAGGTAGTCGTGGTTCGAGTCCACGTACCCCAGCCAGATTTTGAGTGGTCCCTTCGTCTAGTGGTCTAGGACGGCGGGTTCTCAGCCCGTTAACAGGGGTTCGAATCCCCTAGGGACTGCCAGGTTTCGAGCGGCGGCTTGCGAGCCGCCGCTTTTCCTATCTTCGAACAATCGCGAAGGGATGGAGCCGATGCCCCTCTTCCCTGTTTCGAACCCGGAAGCACCGCCACATCTGTCCCGCTACCAGAGAGCGCTGCTGCTCCTGCCGCTGTTGGCGGATCAGGCGAGCAAACTGCTGGCAAGCAGGCTGCTGGCCTCGTCGTCCTACCCGGCGTCCGGGAACGCTCTGGTGTTTGCGCTGCACCACAACAGCGGCGCCGCCTTCTCCCTCTTTCACAACCCCGACAGCCCCCTGTTCCTCGCCGCGGCGACCGCAATCCCCCTCCTGCTCGTCACCTATCTGATCCGGACCCGCACAGGCCGGCTCCCCTCCGGGCTCCTGCTGCTCTGGGGAGGGGCGCTGGGGAACATGGCCGACAGGCTCTTCCGGGGGTATGTGGTGGATTTTATCGCTCTCAACATCCCCTGGAGCGGCTTCCTCTACTTCAACCTCGCCGATCTCTGGATCATTGCGGGATCCCTGGCTCTCGTCCTCCCCTTTGTTCTGCCCTCCCCAAAAACGTGGAATGATACCAATTCGGAGAGAAAAAGGCACCAATCGGACATGTAACGGCATTGCGCGGATATGCTATCCTTAATCCACCCAATGCAGGCGCTGTGTACTGTTGCCGCCGAGAGGTGATCAAAAATATGAAAAAAACGAACGCTCTTCGCTTTCTGGAAAAACAGGGCATCCCTTTCACATTGCGAAGCTATGAGGTAGACCCCGACAATGTCGGCGCCGATTATGTGGCCGCGCAGATCGGCATACCCATCGAACGGGCCTGCAAAACCCTCGCCACCAGAGCCGACAGGGAAACGGTGCTGCTTGCCGGTCTGCCGGGCCATGCCGAGCTGGACCGGAAGAAGCTGGCCGCCTTGAGCGGACACAAGAAGGTGGAGATGCTGCCCCTCCGGGAGGTGGAGCAGGTGACGGGGTATATCCGCGGCGGCGTCTCGCCGATCGGATGCAAACGGGTCTTCCCTGTCTACCTGGAGGCCTCCCTCCTGCAGCACGAGACCATCTGTGTCAGCGCCGGCAGGCGGGGACTCCAGATCGTCCTGGCCCCGCAGGCTCTGGTCGACCTGCTCGGTGCGATCACCGGGGATATCTGCAAGTCCGCTGGAGCAGCACAATGACCGCCCGCCACCGGACCATCGCCGAGGAACTGCTGCTGGAACACTGGCAGGTGGAAGCCGTCCTCCGGCTCATGGACGAGGGCTGCACCATCCCCTTTATCACCCGGTACCGGAAGGAGGCCACCGGGAGCCTTGACGAGGTGGATATCACCAGGATACGGGACAGGAACGACGCTCTGGCCGCCCTGGACGAACGGAAGGAGCGTATTCTCCGGTCGTTGCGGGAACGGGAGCTTTTGAGCGACGAACTGGAGCGGGCCATCGCCGGGGCCGGCACACTGCAGGTTCTGGAGGACATCTATCTTCCCTACCGACCAAAGCGGACGACCAGAGCCGCCCGGGCCAGGGAACGGGGGCTGGAGCCTCTGGCCCTCCTGCTGTGGGAACAGAGCGGACACGACCCCGTGGAGAAAGCCAAAACCTTTGTCGACAGCGAAGCCGGGATCGACGATGAGGATGCCGCTCTGGACGGCGCCTGCGACATCATCACCGAATGGATCAGCGAAGATCGGGGGATACGGGAGAGGCTGCGGTCGCTCTATGGGAGCAAGGGGATCGTCACCTCGAAGGTCAAGGCCGCCAAAAAGAACGACCGGGAGGCACAGACCTTCCGGGACTATTTCGAATGGGGCGAGGGCATCACCCGCATCCCCTCGCACAGGGTACTTGCGCTCTTCCGTGGAGAGTCCCAGGGTGTTCTGACGGTGAAGATCGGGGTTCCCGAAGCGGAGGCGCTCCAGCTGATCGAACACGATATCGTCACCGGCCTCGGCCCCGACTCGGAGGAGATCCAGTCGGCGTCGCGGAATGCCTTCAAGCGCCTCCTGGCCCCGGCGATGGAAAAGGAGATGCGCCGACAGCTGAAAACGGAGGCCGACATCGAGGCCATCGACGTCTTCTCCGCCAACCTGAAGAAGCTGCTCATGGCCCCTCCTTTCGGCAATCGCCGCGTCCTCGCCGTGGATCCCGGCCTGCGGACGGGATGCAAGGTGGTCTGCCTCGACGAACAGGGGGGGCTGCTCCACCAGGAGGTTCTCTACCCCCTGAATGGAGACAGCCAGGCCAGGGAAGCCGCCGCACGTTTCGGCGAACTGGCTGGACACTACCGTCCCGAAGCCATCGCCATTGGAAACGGCACCGGCGGGCGGGAAACAGAACAGTTTTTCCGGAACAGTGTCTCCCTTCCGGAGGGTGTGGTGGTCAGCCTGGTCAATGAAAGCGGGGCCTCGGTCTACTCCACCTCCGAAGCCGCCCGGAGGGAGTTCCCCGATCAGGACGCCACCGTCCGGGGCGCCGTTTCCATCGGGCGGCGCCTCATGGACCCGCTCGCCGAACTTGTGAAGATCGACCCCAAATCCATCGGGGTGGGACAGTACCAGCACGATGTGGACCAGAAGGCGCTCCGATCCGCCCTGGACGACACGGTGGAGCTCTGCGTCAACGCAGTGGGGGTGGCCGTCAACACCGCCAGCCCGGAGCTCCTCGCCCGCGTATCGGGACTCAGCGGAAAGAAGGCCGAGGCCATCGTCCGCTTCCGCGCCGAAAAGGGGCTCTTCGCCTCCCGGCAGGCGCTCAAAGCCGTCCCGGGCATCGGCCCCAAGGCCTTCGAACAGTGCGCCGGCTTCATCCGCATCCCCGGCGGCGACAACCCGCTGGACGCCGGGGCCGTACACCCCGAAAACTACCCCATTGTAGAAGCCATGGCCGCCGATCTGGGATGCACCGTCAGAGAGCTTCTCGACAGCCGGGCACTCCAGCAGCAGATCGACCCGAACCGGTATATCACCGCCGATGTCGGTCTTCCGACACTGCAGGATATCCTTGAAGAACTGGCACGGCCCGGAAGAGACCCCCGAAGCCCCTTCGCCGCCTTCGCGTTCGACCCGCGCGTCCGCTCCATCGACGATCTCGCTCCGGGGATGGTGCTGCCCGGCATTGTCACCAACGTCACCTCCTTCGGGGCCTTTGTCGATGTCGGCGTCCACAACGACGGGCTCATCCACATCAGCGAACTGGCCGACCGCTTTGTGCCCCACCCTTCGGAGGTTGTGAGCCCCGGCGACCGGATCCACGTGCTCGTGCTGGATATCGATACCGAACGCAAACGGATCTCCTTCTCCAAAAAGGGACTCAACCGAGAGGGATGATCCGCTCCGAGGCGCTTTCGGCGCTCCGCTCCGTGTTGACCCGTTCCGCACCACCGGGGTGGTCCCGACGCATGGCCCAGCTCCGGCGTCCGGGCTCACCCGACCCCGCCAGCCAGATCAGTTCTTCACCGGAGGCGTTGATGCTGTCCACGACGCGCATCAATCGGCGCTGCCTGCTCCGGTCGGCCACGGCGAAGAGTCTGGGCTGTACGGCCTGCCGCGGAACCAGAGGAGCGAGGACCACCGAAACCTTCTTGAAGCTGTATCCGCTGCGGTAGATCTCCTCTATCCCCCGCAGCGCCGCCTTCACCAGCGTGGGCGTATACTCCGTCGGTTCGGCGAGCCTCACATCGATGCCCTGAGCGTACTGGGGTGCCTCCCTGTCGAACCGGTTCGTCATGATGGCCACCTGCACACAGGTGGCCATCATGCCATCCCGTCGCATCCGTTCGGCGGCGTCAGCCACATAGGCCGCCGCTGCCTCGGCGAGGTCCCCGTACGAGGAGAGCGGCCTTCCGAAACTCTTGGCCACAGAGACGGACTTCCGCGGCTCCCGCCGCTCTCTGAGCGCGTAACAGGGGATCCCGCGCAGTTCGTAGGCCATCTGCACGACCCGAATCCCATAGCCCTTGAGCGCCGCTTCTTCATAATCCCGCAGTGCCTCGGCAGTGGTGAGCCCGATCTTCCGGAGACCCCGCGCCAGACGTCTCCCCACCCCCCAGATCTCTTCAACGGGGGTCTGGCGGAGAATCGCATCCCGCTCCCCGGCATCCCGGGGCAGCACAAAAACCCCCTGGGACAGTCGGTTCCTCTTGACGTGATGCACCGCCACCTTGGCCAGGGTCTTGGTATCGGCGACACCGATCGAAAGGGGAACCCCTGTCTGCCGCCACACCGCCCGACGGATATCGCGGGCATAGCCGGCGGGGTCTTTCCTGGCGAGGATGTCCAGAGAAAGAAAGGCCTCATCGATGGAGTAGACCTCCATAAGGGGAGAGAAACGACGGAGCACATCCATCACCTGACGGGAGACACGGTTGTAGAATGCGTGGTCCCCGCTGAGGACAGCCACATTGTGGCGTTCCAGAAAGGGGCGTACCTTGAAATATGGGGTGCCCATGGCCACACCCAGGGCCTTGACCTTCGGCGAACGGGCCACGATGCAGCCGTCGTTGTTGGAAAGCACCACCACCGGTCGATCTCGCAGAGCGGCGTTGCGCACCCGCTCGCAGGAGACATAGAAGTTGTCGCAATCGCACAGCGCGATCAGCAATGTAATCACCTCGCCTTGAAGTAAACATACAGTAGGCTGGGCGCGCTGTCAATAAGTAAACTTTTTCGAGAAATTGTAACATTTTGGTGCGAAGCGCTTACGATCCGTCCATGTAGGGAAAAGAAGGTATACGTAATGGCACGGGAACAAGGAGTCCCGTGCCATTACGGAAGGCTCTCATGGAGGAAAGCCGACTGCGCCCCGATATGACGTGCCATCCAGGGACGCAGAGGGAGATCAGGCTTCGTAGATGAAATAGACCCCGGCGAGAATGATCAGGACACCGCAGACCCGGTTGATCCACAGCGTTCCCCTGGAGCGTTCGTCCCACTGCATGAACCGCTGTACGAACCCGGCGAAGGTCCCCACGGCGATGATCACCAGGGCGACACCGGCGGCGTAGGCGAACAGCAGCAACATGCTGAATACAGGCTGCGTGGCCACGATTTTCAGCACCAGCACCATCACCGGCGCCACATAGGCGAAGGAACAGGGACCCACCGCCAGCCCCGAAACCAACCCGAGGACCAGAGCGCCCATGGCGCCTGAGCGCTTCGTTTCGACAGCAGGCTGAGCAAACCAGGGGATGGTGATGACCTCCAGCAGGTGCAGCCCGACAACAACAAGGATGGCGGCCACAAGGTAGTTGAGATAGCTGCCGATCCCCGAAAGAAAGTGCCCCGCCGTAGCGATCAATCCCCCGATAAGCAACAGGTTCACCAGTATGCCGACCCCGAACAGCGAGGAGAGCAGCAGAGCCTTCCGGGGATTCTCGGCGCTCTGGCTATCCACGTAGCCGACGATGAGCGGGATCGCCACAATGTTGCAGGGGCTGAGGATGATGCTCATGCCGCCCCACAACAGCGCCGCGCCGATGGCGATCCCGCTGGACTCCTGCAGGGCCACGCTTATCGTGCGAATGAAAGCATCCATCGTACCAGCTCCCTTAGGATTCGTTCTCCGGAGGCTCCACGCCGAGCTTCTTCAGACCCACCCGGAGCTCCTCCAGTTTCGCCATACCCTCGTGTTTCCCGATCGCCTTTCCGGACGGGTCAAGGATAACCAGGGTGGGCACCACGCGGACGTTGTACCGCTCGGCCACTGCCTGATTCTCCCACACGTCGACCGTCTGTACCTCCAGTGCACCGCTGAATTCCTGATCCAGATCAGAGACCACCGGCCCCATAGCCTTGCAGGCCGGTCAGGTGGCCGTTTTCAGATAGAGGAGTCTGTAGGCCCCTTCGTCGGCCGCTGCGGATTCCGTCCCTGCTTCAGTCGGGACCGCGGTCCCATCCGATGCCACCTCGCCCGAGCCGGCATCGGCCGACGCTGTCGGGACCTGTGCGGCAGTGGGCAACGCCTGCGCGTTCTCCTGCTCCGCCACGGGCTGCTCTCCGGCGACGTCAGCCTGTTCCGCAGGATGGTCCCTGTTTTTCAGCACCAGGGCGCCGCCAACCAGCAGCGCCACCCCTACAAGGACAAGGGCTTTCCCCTTTGTCTTCATCGCTGTTCCCCCCTGTTCTGTGTACCTCTCGTCCGATTTGTGGCACAATACAGTGGAAATTATACCTTGCTGGTGTTTCCGAGGTCAATACGTACCCCTACGGGTATATAGGGCAAGGGAAAACAAAGGACTCTCCTCCGGAGGAAAGCAGCCGGCTTCCTCCGGAGGAAGCCCCCCAAGGAGGTGGATGGTATGGTGCGGATTCTTGCAGCGATGCTCTCGCTGCTCCTTGTCCTGGCCCCACCGGCGGCATCCTGGCAGCTGACCGAACGGGCACAGAGCATCTACGACTCCCTCCCCACATCAACGGTATCCCCTGTGGAAAGCTGGCTCTCCTGGGCCCCCTCTTCCCTGCGGGAGAAGGAACGGGAGAGCCTTGGCGCGCTGGCCGGAGCCTGGATCATCTGGGGATACACCCAGGGCGAGGGGTTCCATAAGGCCGCGTTTCTCTCCTATCTGGAGCAGGAAGAAGGAGACATCGTCCACGGCAACGTCTTCGCGCGCGGCGGGGTACGGATGTCTGTGGACAACCTCGCTGAAGAGGGAAGTGCAGACCAGGAATGGGTGGCCACACTCCTCGCGCCGGGCATGCAGCCCACGGCTCTCGCCTGTTCGCTCTATGCGGGGCAGAGCCCTCTCTTTGACAGCATCAGTCCGGACCAGTAGGCGGTGTTCACTCCCCGGCGTCGTCACGCTCCCATTGCAGCAGACCATCCTGCCCGCTCCGCAGGCTTCCCCCGGCTATCTCGTCCAGGTCGACGCCATACACCGTGCCGGCAAGCAGAGCCATCAATGCGGCGCCGTGCACGAATCCCATTGCGTAGTCATCGCTCGCCTCGCTGGGGCGATGGGTAAAGAGGCTTCCCAGAGACCGCTCCGCCACGGCGGGTTCGTTCATGGAACGCGCCAATGCTGCGGCAGCCTCTCTGGCCAGATCCAACTCCCGCTCGCTGAATTCTACGGGCATAGCCGCACTCCCCTCTCCAGGGCATTCTCCGGTCCTCCGCAATTGTACTGAGGACTTCTGTGCTGTTTTCCCGATAGAGAGATCGGCGGGGCTGATGTATACTCTTTTCGGTAACCGCCTCTCCTTCCTATCCCTTTGCCGCCGGAGGGCCGGGATGATTCCCGGCCCTCCTTTTTTAGCGCCGTGCAGGACGACCTCCCTCTACCCGCCGCAGGCGTCCACAAGCTGCCGACGGTAGGGGAAGAGGCCAAAGGCACCGCCGGTGTGGATGAATACCACCGTATCTTCGGGACCGAAGCGTCCGGCACGGATCTCCCCGCGCAAGCCGAACAGCGCCTTGCCCGTATAGACAGGATCGACGATGATCCCCTCCAGCTCGGCCACACGCCGGATGAAGACAAGCTGTTCGTCGGTGGTCGCCCCGTATCCGGCCCCGATATACCCGTCATAGACGCTGTAGTGCCCATCCTTCAGCTCCGGAATCTTCCACTGGGCGGTCACCTCCTCGACCAGGCCATCCACCTTCTCTCGTACTGCGGACGCGGCAAAGGCCACACTCATGCCCACAGCTTCAGCCGCAAGCCCGCTGTAGCGCAGTCCGGCGGCCATGCCGGCGAGCGTTCCTCCCGAACCGGTAGCCGCCAGGACATAGTCCGGCTTGATCCCCTGGTGCGCGCACTGTTGAGCCATCTCCTCCATGGCATTGATATAGCCGAGGACACCGGTGGCGTCAGATGCACCCAGAGGAATCACAAAGGGGACCTCGCCCTTGGCGCGGTATCCCTCGGCGACGCTCTCCATCCGTTGCTCCATGTCGAGCAGGCCGGCATCCGGTTCGTAGGTGCATGCCGCACCGAACAGAAAATCGAGAAAGTTGTTCCCTTCAGGAACGGAGGGTTTCTCGCCATTGAGGACAAGATGGCTTTTCATCCCCAGTAGGGCTGCAGCGGCCGCCGTGGCCCGACAGTGGTTGGACTGGACCCCGCCGCAGGTGATCAGCACCGTGGCGCCTCCGTCCCGGGCCTGTTTGCCGACGTATTCGAGCTTTCGGATCTTGTTGCCGGAAATCGCCATTCCGGTCAGGTCGTCCCGTTTCGCGAATATCCTCGGCCCTCCCAGTTCCGCTCCAAGGCGCGTCAACTCGTGGAGCGGCGTGGGAAGCCTGCCGAGATGGATACGATTCTCCAGAGGGAGTCTGTTCCGCATGGTCTTCCACCTCCTATGGAGTGCATGTCACAGGATGCACCGTCGCCGTTCTAGGACAGGGCAAGCAACCGTCGTGCTATGCCGTAGAACCCGCAACAGGCCTGTTTCAGCTGCTCCCGTTCGATGTACTCATCCTTCACATGGGCCATGGTCTCCGGAGATGGCCCATACCCTACAGTGGGAATCATTCGCTCTCCTGCATAGTGGCTGCCGTTGGTGCAGAAGGCGTAGTGCCCGATGGCCGGCTCCTGTCCCTGATCACGCAGTCCCTGAAGCGCCGCCGTCACCACGGGATCGCCCTCGTGGAACTGCCAGGCCGGCGCGAAGCGCTCCGCTTCAAGGGCGGCTCCCGTGTAGCAGCGGTCCCGTCCGACAGCGATGGACGCCGTGGCGTTGAGTTCAGGTCTCTCCGCCGAGAGTCTGTCGATGATCTCCCGGATGTCGGCGAGCACCGCTTCCCGGTTCTCCCCGGGAAGCAGCCTCCTGTCGAAGGTGACCCGGCAGTGATGGGGCAGCACACTGGCTCCGGGGTAGGGCGCCGAACAGATATCGGTAGGTTCAAGGATCCCCTTTCCCAGAAGGGGGTGTTCCGGAGCATCGTAGCCGTGTTCCATCTCCACCAGCAGGGCCGCCATGGTCCGCACCGCGTTGATCCCCTTCTCCGGGCTGGAGGAATGGGCATTGACGCCGGCGGTCTCCAGCACCACCTCCGCCCGCCCCCGCTGGCCTATCTTGAGAGAGAGCCCCGAGGGTTCGCCGATCACCACGAAATCCGGTTCCACAGCAGCAGAGATCTCCCGGGAGGCCACCCCTTCGAAACACTCCTCGTGCACGCTGCCGGCCACACAGAGCCTCCCCGGCAGGGTGTTCCCCAGGTCTTCCCTGAGAAAGGCCGCTGCGCAGATCATGGCGGTCAGACTGCCTTTCATATCGCTGGTGCCGCGCCCGTAGATACGGCCGTCCACCTCCTCGGCGCCGAAGGGTTCCCTGCTCCAGGCGTCCCTGTCGCCGATGTCCACATGGTCCATATGTCCCTCAAAGAGGACCGTAGCGCCGGGATTCCCGCCATCGATGGTCCCCACTACATTTCCCAGACGATCACGCTCAACACTGTCGAAACCGAGACGCCCCATGGCGGCGGCTACGATATCGGCCACCGCACTCTCCTGCCCTGAAGGGCTCGGCGTGCGCACCGCCTTCCCGCACAGCTCCACAAGCTCCGTTTCCCGTTGCTGCTGCAACATCATACAACCCACTTGATTACCACCCCTTTACTGTCTCCAAAACGGAATCGGGGATCTCGTCCCGCAGATAGGCCTCGATGGCGCTGCGGATGATCCGCAGTCCCGTATCGAGTTCGCGTTCGGCGATCACCAGCGGCGGCTGGATGCGGAGCACCGACCCGCTGAAAAAGGAGAGGATCAACCCGTTCTGCCAGGCCCAGTAGCAGATCTTGGCCGCCGCTTCGGTGTTCCGCTCTCTGGTGGCCCGGTTTTTCACCAGGTCTACACCGATGGAGAGCCCTCTGCCCCGGACATCTCCAATCAGCTCAAACTCCTCCTGCATGTTTCCGAGCTCCTGCATCGCACGGGCACCGAGGCGTTCGGACCGTTCCACCAAGCCCTCCTCCTCGATGACATCCAGCGTAGCGAGCGCAGCACGGCAGCCCACCGGATGCCCCGCACAGGTGAAGCAGTGGGCAGGCGGCTGCCATTGCTCCATGATCTCCGCTCTGGCGACGATGGCGCTCAAGGGCATGCCGGAGGCGATCGATTTGCCGAGGATCACGGCGTCGGGCACCACGTCGAAGTGCTCGATCCCAAACCATCGGCCGGTGCGCCCAAAGCCCTGCTGGACCTCTTCGGAAACGAACAGTATCCCGTGTTCGTCGCAGAGCTCCCGCAGGCGTTGCAGAAACCCCTGCGGAGGAATAACGAGCCCCGCATCGCCCTGGATCGGTTCGACGATCACCGCGGCGACCTCTTCCGGCGGGATATAGTTCGCAAAGGCCTCCTCCAGCCGGCCGATATGGTAGCGGGCGGCCTCCTCCTCGGACATGGGGACCGGCGTCCGATAGGGATCGGGCGAAGGAAAGTGGTACACCTCCGGGAGCATCGGCCCCATCCTGCGCCGCATATTGAGACTCAACGCACTGAGCGTCATGGCTCCGTAGGTGGTGCCGTGGTAGGAGCGCTGAAAGGCGATGATCTTGCTCCGGCCAGTGTACCACCGGGCCAGCTTGATCATCCCATCGTTGGCATCCGACCCGGATAGCCCGTAGATCACCCGTTTCCGGAAATCGCCGGGGGTAACGCTGCAGAGGCGCCGGCTGAGGCGCACCAGAGGCTCGTGGTACATATAGACGGCCGTATAGAGGAGCAGCTCTTCGGCCTGCTCCTTCACCGCCTCCACAACCCTGGGGTGGCAGTGTCCCGTATTCAGGGCGGCGGCGCTGGAGAGGAAATCGATATAGCGATTGCCGTCCATGTCCTCCACCTCGGCCCCTCTCCCCCGCTTCACCGCCAGCGGATAGTAGGGCACCCGCGATGCCGCCGCAACAACGCTCTTATCCTCTTCGACGAGTTCCATGCATTTCCGGTACCGATCATCCTGCACGCTGCTCCCTCCCTCGCGCAAAGCTGCACCCCAAAGGTGCAACAAGGCGGGGTGGACGCACCCCGCCTTGTGTCCTGCTTCGATCCTATTGTCGGCTCACAGTGGAATCTACGCGAAGAGACCCCTAGTTCGTCTCGACAGCCTTCATGACACGCTGGAAGAGCTCCTCGCCGAGCATCTCCTCCAACTGGGGCCATACGTCCTCGCGGACGGCAGTGGCGCAGGCTTTCAGCTGCTCGTCGCTCAGCACGATGACCTCCCAGTCGAACTCGTCGGCAAGGATCTGACGGTAGTTGGCATCCTCGGTTTTCACCATCTCCCAACGCTTGTTGGAGATCTCCGTGGCTGCTTCCTGGATCTGCTGCTGCAGCTCTTCGTCGAGTTCGTTCCACTTCTCCATGTTCATGACGATCCAGTGCTGCTCAAAGTAGTCGTTGTACTGGATCCACACATTGTTGACGTCACGGAACTGCCAGGCCTGGAAGGGAGGTCCGCCCATCTGGCCGTCGACGATCCCCGTCTGGATGGCGCTGTAGCACTCTGCGTAGGGAATGGGGGTGGGGATGTAGCCCAGGCGCTGGTAGGTCGCCTGGCAGGCCTTCAAAGGCATAACGCGGATCTTCATGCCCTTTTTGACATCGGGATCGCCGGGAGAGGGGGGCGCCTCTGTGAGGGAGACACCGGCCATGCCGATGGGGAACACCGCGAGCGCCTTGATGTCGTGTTTGGCCCAGAGATCCTTGATGATGTCGTAGGCCCAGCCGCCGGGAGCGTAGGCGTCGCGGGCTTCTTCGAGGCTGCTCACCACGTAGGGCATATAGTAGGCGAAGTTCAGTTTCGAGTCGTAGGCCGCATTGGCGATCTGGAATCCCATGTTGACGTTGCCGCGCATGATCAGCTCGAAGGTCTCTGTCCAGTCACCCAGCTGGTTGTTCGGGTAGATCTGCACCTCCACACGGCCATCGGTCTTTTCCTTCACAAGGTCAGCAAACTCATGTGTCAGTTTGTCATAAGGCGTATCCACAGGATTCGGGTGCCCCGCTCTAAAGGTATACTCCGCAGCAGAGGCCACTCCAGCAAAGGCAACCACCAAAACAGCTACAAGTAACAGAGTGAGAAACTTTCTCACGAAAAAACCTCCTCTCCACTTCTCTTGCCACTTCTCCACATGGACCACTCATGCGCCGCTTCACTCCACATCAATCATATGCACGCCCGGGCATCACTCCCTTCCGGAACCCTGTAGCAGTAGCGATACCCGCGGAAGTTCGCTTCCCGCCGGCACCGCCGAAACGGACCGCCTAGTATCCCATGAGAAGCCGGGGAAGGAACATCGCGAGATCGGGAACATAGGTAGTCAGCAGAACAACCGGCAGCTGCGCGAGCAACATGAAAGCCAGCGCCGGTTTGACGTACTTGTCGAAGGAGACGCCTCCGATCCGTCCGCCGAGGTAGAGTATCGGCGCGCAGGGAGGGGTCACGTTGCCGAGCCCCAGATTGGTGCCGATGATGGCGGCGAAATGGACGGGGTGGACACCGATCTCGATCATCAGGGGCAGGAGAAGCGGTGCGGCCAGCATGGTTCCGCTGAAATCGTCCATCATCATTCCGATGATGACCAAAAATACGTTGACCAACATAAGGATAACATACTTGTTATCTGAGATGCTCATCAGAAAACCGGCCAGCTGCTGTGGGATCTGCTGCATCGTGTAGATCTTGGCGAGGATGGAGACAAAGAAAAGCATCAGCACGGCCACACCGGTGGTTGTGGAAGAGGTGACCAGCGCTTTGCCCAACACCCTGGCGTTGAGCTCCCGGTGGATGAAAAAGCCCACCAGCATGGCGTAGCCCATGGCAATGGCGGCCGCCTCGGTGGGGGTGGTGATGCCGCCGTAGATCCCGCCGAGGATGATCACCGGCATCAGAAGGCTCCACATGCCGTGTTTGGTGGCGTAGCCGATACGCCCCATCTTCTCGCGGAAGGAGATCTGCGGTTCCACCTTGATCTCGGGGTGCCAGGAGGCGTAGAAGTAGTTGACCACACACATCAGAATGGTGGTGATGATACCGGGGATCACCGTGGCGAGGAAGCAGGCGGCCACAGACTGCTGGGTCACCCAACCGTAGAGGATCATGGGAACGCTGGGCGGAATGAGCTGCCCCAGCACGGATGCGCAGCTGATCATGGCCACCGAATAGTGCTTGGGGTATCCCAGCTCCTTGAGCTGGGGGATCATGATGCTGCCGATACAGGCCACCGCAGAGGAGCAGGTCCCCGAGATGGCGCCGAAGATGGCGCAGGCCACGATGGTCGCCGCACCCATGCCGCCCTTGAGCCTCCCGAGGAAGGCCAGCGCGAAGGTGATCAGGCGTTCGGCGATCCCCGACGACGACATCAGCGCCCCGGCCATGATGAAAAAGGGCACCGAAAGCAGCGTGAGGGAATTCAGAGCATGGAATCCCGCGGGCAGAAGAAAGTCAAAGCTGAAGCCGTAGGCCATCCCCATGAAGATCGCGGCCGACATAAAGCAGAAGGGCACGGGGAGACCGATAATAATCAAACCGATCAGGAGGGCCAGGTTCAAGGCAATAATCATTGGTCCTCTTCCTTTCGCTCAGAGCTGGACCACCACGAGCAATCCAGGTGGACACCGTACCGCAGGGGCGAGGCCATCACTCCTCGGCAGAACATGTCGCCGCACCCTCCTCGGGAATACAGACATCTTCGCCGATAAACTCGGCAGCAATCGGCTTCTTGCCGATGGCCTGCATGAAATAATCGATAAATTCAACACAGAAATAAAATACCATCAGAATAGCGCTGATAAAGATGCTGCCCTGGGAATAGACCATGGGAATACCCAGGGTGAAGGAACGCTGCATCTTGGTGATGCCCCAGTAGACATATGACCATCCCCAGAAGACCATCATGACGGCGAGCACTACCGAGAGAGCGGCCGTAAAGGCCTTGATCCACACCAGCCTTCTGGGGTTTTTGATCATGGCATTCATGACATCTGCCTTAATGTGCGAACGCTCCGCCGTGCCCCAGGAAGCCCCCATGAAGTAGAGCCAGAACCCCACCAGGGTGGCCACCTCCTCAACACCCATGATCGGCAGGGTAAAGACATAGCGAAGAAACACCTGCACGAGAACGAGCGTCAGGATTGTCAACGAGGACACACACATCACTACCTTCTGAATGATGCCGAGAACGTACCAGAATCGCGTCTCTGTAATATTCATGTCCTTCCTCCTCCTTGCACTGTACTCCTGTTTTGCACGACACCGTTATTCTCCTTTTCTCACGCACCCCCCTCTTCTCTGTAGACTCTCGGGACGCGCTTGCCGATCTGCACGGGAATCACGCAGACCAGCGTGTCGAGCTTGTCGGCGATCTCCTCCAGCTTGATCTCCTCGTCTCCCTGCCGACCGATCAGCACCACCTCGTCACCCACCTCAGCTTCGGGAACCTGCGTGACATCGATCATCATCTGATCCATACAGATACGGCCCACCAGGGGTGAGCGCATTCCACGCACCAGTACCTCGCTCCGGTTGGAGAGATCCCGGGAATAGCCGTCGGCATACCCCACCGGGAGTGTGGCGATACGCGATTCACAGCGGGTGATGTAGGTGAGCCCGTATCCTATACTTCTCCCCCGGGGAACCGTTTTGAGAGCCGAGATCTCTGTTTTGAACTGGAATGCCGGCTGCAGGTCAACGGACCGGATCGTTTCGTGGGAGGGATACATCCCGACCATGGCATGGCCCGGCCGGACGGCATCCAGGGCCATCCCGGGAAAGGCCAGCGTTCCCGCCGTATTGCAACAGTGGCGCATGGAGAAGGTGATCCCCTGTCCCTTCAGCTGCTCCAGCAATCCGGTGAATACCTCGAACTGATGCCTGGTGAAGGCCAGGTTGCGCTCGTCCGAGGAGGCAAAGTGGGTGTAGATGCCCTCCAGTTCCAGGCCGGGGAGCGAACGAAACGCCGTAACCATGGCCGGGACATCCTCGGGAACGTATCCGAGCCGACCCATGCCCGTGTCCACCTTGACGTGGGCGTAGGCCGTCTTCCGCTGCCGCTGTGCCGCCTCGGAGAGCGCTTCGGCCATACGCCGGTCCGTAAGGGTACAGCGCAGATTGTGTCTGACATACTCGTCGGCGGCGTCAAAGGGCGGGGCACCCAGAACAAGGATCGGTTCATCCAGGCCATCCTCCCTGAGCTCCAGGGCTTCGTCTGGTGTGGCCACAGCAAAGTAGGAGGCGCCGGCCTCACGAAGGGCCCGGGTCACCTCGCACACCCCAAGGTTGTAGGCGTTGGCCTTGACCACCCCGATCACCGTCGCGTCGTTGCCTACATGCCGCTGCACCGCCTGGAAATTCCTTTTCACGGCGCCGAGATCCACTTCCAACCAGGTAGGTCGAATCATGTTCTATTGTCCCCTCCACTCCCCAAAGATGGTCACCTCGATGGCACGCGGCTACTCGACGGTAATCCCCCTGTCCTCCATATAGCTCCGCACCACATGGCCGGCAAGGTTGGCATCCTCGGCCAGGAAATCCACGTCGGCAACGGTGACGGATCGACGGTCCCCGAGGCTCTCGCAGGCACGCTTCAGATAGGAGGAACGCAGTCGGTTCAGGTCCATCTCACGCACTGCAAGCTGCTCCGGCCTCTCGGGCACCACAATGACGCTGCCGGCCTTCTCCTCGGCCGGGTCGCCCCGGCGCACCTCCACCCCCATGGTCCTGGCGAAGCCAAGCTGGGCGTAGGGATGCTTTCCCGCTCCGGTGTATTCCGTCTCGTTCACGACGATCACGGCATCCTCAGGCATCTCCCGGGCCAGTACAAAGGCTGCCGTGAGCGAGGTGTTGCCCGCGGGGCCGCGCTCCAGCCCTTCCAGCTGGGCCAGGGCCTCTGTGATATAGAAGACGGAACCCTGAGGGACGGTGACGTAACGGTCGAGATAGCGCAGAACACGGGCGGCGTTCTTCGGCACATCGGAGCGATCGGGCCAGACAGCGAAGGGGATGCCGAATCCGGTGTGTCCGGTGGTGAAGGACTTGCGGTTGAAATCGCGGTCGGAGGCCATGTGGAGTCCTTCCAGGCTCACACTGGCCCCGACGATCTCCACGCTGTCGCAGCCGGCCTTCCGGGCGCCTCTGGCCGTTCCGGTGGTGATACCGCCGCCGGCATGGGTGCTGACAATCATGTCCGGATCGCGTCCGGTACGTCCCCGGGTCTGTTCGACAATCTCGGCACCCAGCGTCTCGATGCCGGCGACGGAAAAGGGGGTGTAGAGGGAGGCATTGAAATATCCCGTCTCTTCCAGCACCCGCAGGAAGACATAGAAAAGTTCGGGACCGACTGACAGCTGAAGGACCTCGGCGCCGTAGGCCTCGCAGGCCCTTCCTTTTTCCGCGATCTCCGGCTGCTCGAAGCCCCGGCTGTCGAAGATCTCCTGCACAATGATGCAGCCCAGCATTCTCCGCGCCGCCTGACTGGCGACCGCTGCGCCGTAGTTGCCGCTGGTGGCGGCGATGAGACCGGGATAGCCTTTGGCCGCCGCATGGTAGGAGGACACAGAGGCACGCCTGTCTTTGAAGGAACGGGCGGGGTTGTTGGCCTCGTCCTTGACGAAGATTCGGGCACCTCGGCCGGGCTCGGCAAGCTGCCGGGCCAGCCGGGTGAGATTGTGCATCTCGATCAGCGGGGTGTCGCCCACGTTGACCTCCCGCTGGATACGGCGCACCTCGTCCAGTGGATAGCCGATCTGCTCCATCATCCCCTCGTAATCGAAGGAGAGACGCCCCGTAGCAAATCGCCCGTAGTCGATCCCTACAGAGCGGAGCATGATATCATGCTTCCGCGCCATCACCGAGGCATAGTCCATCGGCTTGTTCACGAGACAGGCCCCCTCTCGTGCAATCGGGCCCGAAGCTCTTGACCGACGGGGAGCAACTCCGGCGGGATCTCGCCGAAGGTGATCTCATAGGGAGGATTGGCGGCCACCAGCATCCCCTGAAGGGTCCTGCCGGTCATGGTGCGTATGGAGACCTGATCGCCTATGCCGGCCTCCTCGGTATCCAGAAAACCCTTCACCTTCATCTCAAGCGGCACGGCAGCCGTGTCCTCAGGCACCTGGGGCGCCCGTTCCCCAGCGGCAAGGATCACCTGATAGATCTGGACAAAATCCCCTCGATGCATCCGTTCCGGCATGGTGTTCCCTCCTTATTTTCAACACTCATCAACAGCCTCACCATATGGCGCCACGATGAAGGCTACGGTATTCTTCATGGAAAACCTGGAGAGTTGACTGTGGAATACGGAAGCAATGCAAGTATATCTGTTCGGTGCTGCGCCGGGAACGCTCCTGCCACATGGACGACAGCCGCCGGCGATCCGCCCCTTCCGCTGCACCTGGCAGCCGCTCGCGGCAGAGCCTGCCGGCACCACCGGACCCCTCTCTCTCATACTCTCCCCAGCTTGGTGTGGTCATTGTATATGCGCCCATCATCCCTGTCAACGAGCAAAAGGCCTACATTGTTAATAAAATATCAATGTGTCCGCGACCCATTTATTCTGCTTCACAATGGACGGGATAGGCAACGACCAGGACCAACCCCAGTACCGCAATACCTCCACCGGCAAGAAAGGGCCCCCACATGCCACAGAGGACATAGGCACCGCCCATGAGAACCGGCCCGACGGTCTGCCCTATCCGAAGCGCCGCCCCGAGGAAGGCCATCGTAACCCCCCGATACCGCTGAGAGGCGATACCGGCCAGTCTGGCCTGGGTACAGGGGACGGCGATGCCTTGGGCGGTTCCCAGGGCGAGGCCGGGGATCAGCGCCAGCCAGAGGGAAGGCATGGCGGGCAGAACCAGTACGGCAGAGAGAACCAGCGCAAAGGCCGCGGCCAGCAGACGCCGTACATTGGAACAGGCCATCAGACGCCCCAGCTGTGAGGCGGCGACCACCGTACCCGCCGACACGCCGGACATGAACAGTCCCACCGTGACAGCGGTGCCGCCAAAATTCCGCTCCACCAGAAAGGGAATATAGGAGAGGGCGACACCGTAGAGGTTGACAAAGAGGAGCACGCTGATCAGGTAGAGCAACAGCTCCTCCCTGCCCAGCGTTCCGATCCCCTCCCTGGCATGCTGCATCGCCCGCGACCAGGGCATCCCCTCCGCGCGTTCCGGCAGGACGGCGGCGACCATCAGGGCCACGGGCAGAGCGGCAAGCGGTAAAAGGAAGGGGGCATTCCAGCCAAGCATCCCCAGAGCCCCGCCAATGGCGGGATAGGTGGCGGTGCCGACGCTGAGAAGGCTTGCGTTGATACCCATGGAGCGGTTGAGCCTCCGGCCGTTGAACAGGTCACCCATGATGGTCAGATTGACCACCGGGAGCGGGGCCGCACCGATCCCCTGCAGGAAGCGAAGCGCCAGAATGTGGGCGAAGCGGTCGGTGAAAAAGCAGCCCGCGCCGGCGAGCGCGAAGAGCGCCAGGGCGGGGATAAGGATACGTTTCCTGCCCACCACATCGGCAGCGAGCCCGGCAAGCGGCGCAAGCACGATACCGGGCAGGGTGAAACAGGTAATGAGGAGACCCGTCCGTTCGGGACGTATCGACAGGGCGCGGGCCAATGACGGGAAGACCGGTGTCACACTGGCCACACCCATTACCGCAATCAGCGTCACCATCACAATCACCGGGAGATACGGTCCTGTCTGCTGCGGTTGCCCCACTGTTCCACCCGTCCTTTCGCAGCTGTTTCACCAGAGCATACCATGAGAACGGGAGCCGCCGGTACCGACGGCTCCCGTTCTCATTCCGCATCCCCACCGATGGCAGCTGTCAGGCTGCGGCTAGGCAACCACCGTGTACTGCTCCGGCTTTGCGCCGCAGATGGGGCAGCGCTCCTCGGGTTTCCCTTCGGAGATGTGGCCGCAGACAGGACAGAGATAGTAGTCCGCAGCCTCTCCGGAAGCCCCGCTTTCGACATCCTCCAGCGCCTTCCTGTACAGCTCGGCATGGACCTTCTCGGCCTCCCGGGCCAGCTGGAAGGAGCGCCGGGCCTGGGCGTTGTCGCCTTCCTCATTGGCATCGTTGAGGAAATCCGGATACATCTCCGAATACTCGTAGGTTTCCCCGGCGATGGCGTCTTCAAGATTCTCGGCAGTGGTCTTGACCATTCCCATGGCCTTGAAATGAGCCAGCGCATGGATGGTCTCCGCCTCCGCCGCGGTCCTGAAGAGCTTGGCAACCTTCGTTTTTCCCTCGGCCTCCGCCTTCTGTGCGTAGGCGATATACTTTCTGTTGGCCTGGGATTCGCCGGCAAAGCCTTCCGCAAGATTCTTCTGTGTCTTGGAACCCATGGGTACCTTCCCCCTAATTTGAAATTTTTTCAAATATACCAGAGCCGCCCCTCCTTGGCAACCGCACACCGCCCTATCGGAAGCGTTGTGGATACTCCACACAACACAACCAGACTGTACCGGCTCTCCCCTTCTTTGGTATAGTTTGTGGGGGAACAGCATACAAAGACGCTGCACCGCCTTTCTGTCCTTCCTCCCTGTTATGCAAAGCAATCCCACGGTTCCTTTCTCTACAGCGTACCGCCCCGGAAACACGGAGCATATGGGCAGGCATCGAGGGGACAGAACAGGCATAAGGATTCAGTGCAAAGGGGTGAACGCAAGGTGATGATACACAAACTACCTGGTCGGCAGCGTGTGGTGATCGAGGCGGTCAAGCCGGAGATCGACTGCGGGCGCTTTCCCATCAAACGGGTCCACAATGAACGTGTCACGGTACAGGCAGCGGTCTTCGCCGACGGCCACGACGAGATTGCCGCCCAGCTCCTCTACCGCAACGAGGGCGGCCACACCTGGCACTCCCTTCCCATGCAGCGCGACCGGGGAGACAGCTTTTCCGCTTCTTTCCAGGTGGAAGGCCCCTCCTCATACTCCTACACAGTACAAGGGTGGGTGGACCGCTTCGCCACCTGGCGGAAGGACTTCGCCAAGAAACGACAGGCCGGACAGCCGACGGAGAAGGAGCTGGAGATCGGCAGGAAGTTGGTGGAGAGCGCCCTGCCCTACGCAGGTCAGGAACGGGCGGACAGGCTGAAGGAGCGGCTCGAAAGCATAGAAGGAGCCGCCACCGGGGAGGAGCGGGCCGCACTGCTGATGGACGAGAGTCTGGCCACACTGGTGCGTCCCTGCGTCGCGCCGGAGCGCATCACCACCTATGAACGGACGCTCCGTGTCCTCGTGGAACGGAAGCGCGCCGCTGCAGGCGCCTGGTACGAATTCTTCCCCCGTTCGGCACCGGCCGAAGGCAGGGAACACGCCACATTGACCGATGCGGCCAGGCTGCTCCCCGAGATCGCCCGGATGGGCTTCGACGTGGTCTATCTGCCGCCGATTCACCCTATAGGACACACAAACCGCAAGGGAAAGAACAACAGCGTCACCGCAGAACCCGGCGATCCGGGAAGCCCCTGGGCCATCGGTTCCGGAGAAGGGGGACACACCAGCGTCCACCCCCGACTCGGCACGGAGGAGGACTACCTGGCTTTCACCGAACAGGTGCGCGAACAGGGCATGGAACCGGCCATGGATCTGGCGTTCCAGTGCGCGCCGGATCACCCCCTCATTGCGGAACACCCGGAATGGTTCAAGTGGCGCCCCGACGGCACCATCCAGCACGCCGAAAACCCGCCCAAGAGGTACGAAGACATCGTTCCCTTCGATTTCGAGTGCGACGCCTGGCAATCGCTCTGGGAGGCCGCCAGGGATATCGTGCTCTACTGGGCGGAACGGGGCATCCGGATCTTCCGGGTGGACAACCCCCACACCAAGCCCTTTGTCTTCTGGGAATGGCTGCTGCAGGAGACGCGCCGGGCATACCCGGATCTGATCTTCCTCTCCGAGGCCTTCACCCGGCCCAGCGTCATGAAACGTCTGGCCAAGCTCGGCTTCAGCCAGTCCTACACCTACTTTACCTGGCGCAACACCAAAGAGGAACTGGAGGCATATGTCACGGAACTCACCGCAACGGAGACCGCCGAGTACCTGCGGCCCAACTTCTGGCCCAACACGCCGGACATCCTCCCCGAATACCTCCAGTACGGCGGCAGGGCGGCCTTTGTGATCCGACTGGTGCTGGCGGCGACGCTCTCGTCCTGCTACGGCATCCTCGGTCCGGCCTACGAACTGATGGAAGACCGCGCACTCCCCGGGCGGGAGGAATACCTCGATTCGGAGAAATATCAGATCCGGCAGTGGGATCGGGAGCGTCCCGACCGGCTCAACGATCTCATCGCCCGGATCAACGACATCCGAAGGCACCACGCACCGCTGCGTCAGACCAGGAACATCACCTTCCTGGAATCGGCGAACGAGCATATCCTGGCCTATATGAAGACAATCGAAGCGAGCGATGAGCTGATCGTGGTGACGGTGAACCTGGATCCGTTCCACCACCAGGAGGGAGGAATCCGCATGCCTCTGGAGCAGCTGGGGATGGGATTCGACCAACCCTATCTGCTCCACGACCTGCTCGGTGAAGAGCGGTACTTCTGGCAGGGCGACTGGAACAGTATCGGCCTGGACCCCCAGGTGCTTCCGGCTCGGATCTTCCTCGTCCGGAAACGAATGCGGAAAGAAGAGGACTTCGACTACTTCATGTAGTCGGGGCAGGGAGGATCAGCATGGCACAGACCGCAACGGCACCGATTACCAAAGAAACGCTCTGGTACAAAGACGCCGTGATCTACCAGCTCCATGTCAAAAGCTTTGCCGACAGCAACGGGGACGGCATCGGCGACTTCCGGAGGCTGGAGCAAAAGCTGGGGTATCTCCGGGATCTGGGGGTGACGGCCGTCTGGCTGCTGCCCTTCTACCCTTCTCCCCTGCGGGACGACGGCTACGATATCGCCGACTACTACGGCGTGCATCCCGACTACGGCACGTTGCGGGACTTCAAACGTTTCCTGCGCAAGGCCCACAGCATGAACCTCAAGGTCATCACCGAGCTGGTGATCAACCATACCTCCGATCAGCACCCCTGGTTCCAGCGGGCCCGGCAGGCACGGCCCGGAACAACGCGGCGCAACTTCTATGTCTGGAGCGACACACCGGACCGGTTCAACGAAGCGCGGATCATCTTCCAGGATTTCGAGACCTCCAACTGGGCCTGGGACAACGAAGCCAGGGCCTACTACTGGCACCGTTTCTACTCCCATCAGCCGGACCTGAACTTCGACAACCCGAAGGTACAGAAGGAAATCATCAAGGTCATCGATTTCTGGCTGGGTATGGGGGTGGATGGTCTCCGGCTGGATGCCGTACCCTACCTCTTCGAACGGGAGGGAACGAACTGCGAGAATCTGCCGGAGACCCACCACTTTCTGAAGAAGCTCCGGAGCCACGTGGACGAACGCTTTCCCCAGGCCATGTTGCTGGCGGAGGCCAACCAGTGGCCCGAGGACGCCGTCAGCTACTTCGGCGAAGGCGACGAGTGCCATATGGCCTTCCACTTCCCCATCATGCCCAGGCTCTTCATGTCCCTGTGGATGGAAGACCGCTTCCCCGTTATGGATATCCTGGAACAGACGCCGCCGATCCCCGACAGCTGCCAGTGGGCGCTCTTTCTGCGCAATCACGACGAGCTGACACTGGAGATGGTCACCGACGAGGAACGGGACTACATGTACCGGGTCTACGCCAAGGACCGTCAGGCCCGGATCAACCTGGGCATACGGCGCCGCCTTGTCCCCCTGCTGGGGAAGAACAGGCGGCTGGTGGAGCTGATGAACGTGCTGCTCTTCTCGCTCCCCGGGACACCGATCATCTACTACGGCGACGAGATCGGCATGGGGGACAACTACTTCCTGGGCGACAGGAACGGCGTTCGGACACCCATGCAGTGGTCGCCCGACAGGAACGCCGGCTTTTCCATGGCCAATCCTCAGAAACTCTATCTTCCACTGATCCTCGACCCCGACTACCACTACGAGGTGGTGAACGTGGAGAACCAGGAACACAACCTCTCCTCTCTCCTCTGGTGGACACGGCGGGTCCTCTCCACGCGGCGACAGTACCGCGCCTTCAGCCGCGGCGGGACCTCCTTTCTGCGGCCCAAAAACCACAAGGTCATCGTCTTCATCAGGGAATGCGAGGGAGAATCCATACTGGTGGTGGTGAACCTCTCGCGCTTCGCCCAGGTGGTGGAGCTGGACCTCTCGGACTATGCAGGATGCTCGCCTGTGGAGGTAATGAGCGGAGCCGGATTCCCGATTATCAAAAAGGACGAGCCCTACGTGCTCACTATGGGCTTCCACGACTACTTCTGGTTTCTCATCAAAGAGGAGGAAGAGCGCGACGCGTACCAGGCCAAACCACAGGATCTCCCCCAGTTGCAGCTGGGCACGACCTGGAACAACAGACTGCCCGGGAAATTCCTGGAGAGCCTCTCCAGCGTTTTGCCGGCCTACTTCAGGAACGCCCGCTGGTTCGGCGGCAAGAACCGCACCATGCGACGGACCGTCATCCAGGAGGATATCCTGCTGCCCGGCGAGGAGGGCAGGCACCACATCCTTCTGGTGCGGGTCACCTTCACCGAAGGGCTCTCCGAGAACTATACCCTTCCACTGGCGGTAGCCCTGGGGGAACAGGGCCACAGGATTCAGGAACAGTCACCGGAATCCATCATCACCAGAATGGACTATCGGGGAGAAACGGGCTATCTGATCGACGGCAGTTACGACGACACCTTCCGCCGCGACCTGCTGGCCTTCCAGTCGCGACGGCACCGGACCAGAACACGGGAGGGGTCGTTCTTCTCCCGGCCCAGCACACAGCTACGCTCCATGCTGCCTGAAGGCGAATGGAAGACCTCTCTCCTCAGGGCCGACCAGAGCAACAGCTCCTATCTGCTGAACGACGCCCTCTTTTTCAAGCTCTTCCGCAAGGTGGAAGAGGGCATCAATCCGGAGGTGGAGCTGCTCTCCCACCTCACCGAGAAGACCCGTTTCGCCCATGTCCCGCGGTATGGAGGGACACTGGTCTATCGACATCCCAAAAAAGGCGACTTCTACCTGGGGCTGCTGCAGAACCAGGTACCCAACCACGGCACAGCCTGGACCTTTATGCTGGAGCAGGTAGATCTCTTTCTGGACTACCTCCTCTCGCTGGGACCCGAACAGCAACCAGACTTCCCATCGGGGAAACCGCTTCTCGATCTGCGGGGAGAAAGCAGGGGATACCATGAGCTGCTGGGAGAGTTCTGTTCCGAGATGATCTGGCTGCTGGGGTGCCGAACCGCTGAGATGCACCTGGCCTTCTCTGCGTCCCCGAAGGACGGCGCCTTCGCGCCGGAGCCCTTCTCCAAGCTCTACCAGCGGGCGATGTACCAATCCATGCGGGGGCTCGCCAGGAAAACGCTCCTGGCGCTGGGAGACATCCAGGGGCATCTGGACAGGGAGGTCGGAGAGCTCGCCCAGCAGGCCATGGACCAGGAAGACGCCATTCTCGGACGGATGGCCCGTATCCTGGAGCATCGGATCGATTCCTCCAAGATCCGGATCCACGGAGACTACCATCTCGGTCAGGTGCTCTTTACCGGCAAGGATTTCGTGATCATCGACTTTGAAGGGGAACCGGCCCGGCCGGTGAGCGAGCGGCGCCTCAAGCGCTCACCCTTTCGGGACATCGCCGGCATGATCCGCTCCTTCCACTACGCCTCGCAGACGGTGCTCCTCAAACGGCAGAGCATGCTGGCCGTAGAGAGCGACGAACTCCAGCGATGGGCCAGCCAGTGGTACCGGCTGGCAGGCGCCATCTTCCTGGATGCCTACCTGGAGACCGCCGACAGGAGCATCTTCATCCCGGACGACAAAAACAGTCTGGCTGTCCTGCTGGACGCCTTCATCCTGGAAAAAGCCGTCTACGAGGTGGGCTACGAGATGAACAACCGACCGGACTGGCTCGCTGTGCCCCTGAAGGGCATCGGCCAGCTCCTTTCTGCAGAACCGCAAGGGGGAAACGACCATGACAGACAGTAACAATCAGCAGGTCCTCTCTGGACACTCGCTCCTGACCGAACAGGACATCTACCTCTTCAAGGAGGGACGGCACACCCAGCTGTACGATAAGATGGGCGCCCATCCCTGCACCTTCCGGGGCAGGGATGGGGTGCAGTTTGCCCTGTGGGCGCCAAACGCCAGGGCCGTGTCGGTGGTCGGCGAGTGGAACCGGTGGACACCGGGGACACATCAGCTGACTGCACGCGGGGACGAATCGGGCATCTGGGAGGGGTTTCTCCCCGATGTCGGCCCGGGGGAACTCTACAAGTACCACATCGAGTCGCGCTACAACGGCTTCCACGTAGACAAGGGAGACCCCTTCGCCTTTCGCTGGGAGCTCTCTCCGAGAACGGCATCCATCATCCACAGCCTGGAGTTCCCCTGGCAGGATGAACGGTGGCTCGAGACCCGGCGGGACAGCAACACCCTGGAAGCACCCATGTCGGTCTACGAATGCCACCTGGGGTCCTGGATGCAGAAGGAGGGCAGCGAACGGCACCTCGGCTATCGAGAGATAGCGCCGCTTCTGGCGAGCCATCTCCACGACCAGGGCTTCACCCATGTGGAGTTCCTCCCCATCATGGAACATCCCTTCTACGGCTCCTGGGGCTACCAGACACTGGGCTATTTCGCCCCCACCAGCCGCTACGGCACCCCCGAGGAATTCATGTATCTCGTCGACTACCTCCACAACGCCGGGATAGGGGTGCTGCTGGACTGGGTGCCCTCCCACTTCCCCGGCGACGAGCACGGGTTGATCTACTTCGACGGCACCCACCTCTATGAACACGCCGATCCACGCAAGGGATTCCACCCCCACTGGAAGAGCTATATCTTCAACCTGGGGCGCAACGAGGTGCGGAGCTTCCTGCTCAGCAGCGCCCACTTCTGGATCGATCGCTTCCACGCCGACGGACTGCGCATCGACGCCGTGGCCTCCATGCTCTACCTTGACTACGGCCGGGAAGGGGAGGACTGGATCCCCAACGAGTATGGCGGGCGGGAAGACCTGGAATCCATCGCCTTCCTGAGAGACCTCAACGAGTCGCTCTACCGCGACCATCCCGGCATCCAGACCATCGCCGAGGAGTCCACCGCCTGGCCCATGGTCTCCCAGCCTGTCTACGTGGGGGGACTGGGCTTCGGGATGAAGTGGAACATGGGCTGGATGCACGACACGCTGGACTACTTCAACCAGGATCCCATCTTCCGCAAGTACCACCACGGCGAGCTGACCTTCAGCATCATGTACGCCTTCAGCGAGAACTTCATGCTCCCCCTCTCCCACGACGAGGTGGTCCACGGCAAGGGTTCGCTGCTGGGGAAGATGCCCGGCGACCGGTGGCGTCGCTTCGCCAACCTCCGGCTGCTCTACGGCTACATGTTCACCCATCCCGGGAAGAAGCTGCTCTTCATGGGCGGCGAGTTCGGCCAGGAGAAGGAGTGGAACCACGAGGAAGGACTGCAGTGGGAGCTCCTCGAGGATCCCATGCACACCGGACTGCTCCAGTGGCTGCGGGAGCTCAACACCGCCTATCGCGCCAATCCGGCTCTCCACGCCGGCGACTTCGACCCCGAAGGCTTCCGCTGGATCGACTGCGACGATGTGGAAAACAGCGTCTTCACCTATCTGCGGAGCACCCCTCGGGCCCAACCCATTCTGGTGGCCTGCAACTGCACCCCCATGCCGCGGCAGAACTACCGCATCGGCGTCCCCTCCAAGGGGCGCTGGAAGGAGCTGCTGAACAGCGACGGCAAGGAGTACGGCGGCAGCGGCCAGGGGAACTTCGGCGGCGTGGCGACGACCCCGATCCCCTACCACGGCTACAACCAGTCGCTGACGCTCACTCTGCCGCCGCTGGCCACGCTGATCATGCAGCTGGAGGATACGACGGAGTCATGAGCATCGGCGCCCGGCTGACCGACCAGGGAGCCACCTTCTCCCTCTGGGCGCCCTGCGCCGAGCGTGTGGAGGTGTGCTGCCGGAACGACGCGGGCCAATGGACCGAAGCGCTCGCCCCGCAGACGGAGGGATACTGGGGACACGCCATCCCGGGACTGACCGCCGGTACCCGGTACATGTACCGCCTCGACGGCGGTCCCTGGCGGCCCGACCCGGCCTCCCACTTCCAGCCGGAGGGGGTGCACGGCCCCTCGGCACTGGTGGATCATGGCTTCGACTGGCGGGACAAGGTCTGGCGCGGTGTTCCCATGGAAGAGATGATCATCTACGAACTCCACACCGGCACCTTCACGCCGGAAGGGAGCTTCGACGCCGTCATCCCCAGGCTCGACGACCTGCGGGAGCTGGGCGTCAACGCGATCGAGCTCATGCCGGTGGCCCAGTTCCCGGGAAGGCGGAACTGGGGCTACGACGGTGTGGATCTCTTCGCCGTCCAGAACAGCTACGGCGGCCCCCAGGGCCTCAAGCGGC